>JBJMGN010000098.1:0-17625 GCA_045807885.1 Pyrinomonadaceae bacterium
AAGATCCTGGACCTCGGCGGCGGTGACGGAACCACTGCGATCCCTGCCGCACAGCTCGGCGCGGAAGTTCTTGTTGTTGATATTGCAAAGAACCTGGTTGAAGCAGGCAATAAACGTGCAGCTGATCTTGGCTTAGCAAATTGCACTTTTCAGGAAGGCGACGCCACCAATTTGGAAGGCATCGCAGATGATTCGTTCGACAAGGTTGTCAGCGTTTTTGGTGCAATGTTCGCGCCTCGCCCGTTCGACGTCGCGAAAGAAATGGTTCGCGTCACGAAACCCGGCGGTAGTATCATTATGGGCAATTGGATACCTAACGATCCGACCCTGGTGGCACAGATCCTGAAGATCAGCTCCGCGTATACACCGCCACCGCCCGAGGGATTCGTCAGCCCGATGACCTGGGGCGTAGAAAGCAACGTCATCGAGCGTTTTGTGGCTGCGGGAGTTACGGAAGAGCAGATCTCGTGTGAGGCTGATACGTTCATTTTCGAAAGTTCCAAATCACCCTCAGAGCTGGTTGCAGATTTTAAGAACTATTACGGCCCGACGATGAATGCATTCGAAGCGGCGGAAGCGAATGGAAAAGCCGCAGAGCTGCAAAAGGAACTGGAGCAACTTTTCGAGAGTCAGAATTCGAGCGATAGAGGCACAACTTCGATTCCAGCCACGTTTTTGCGAGTAACTGTTTCGAAATAGGTGAGTATTTCTGGTCGGCGGAAGGAAGGTTTCACGATACGTGAAGCCTTTTTTTCGGTATAGATAGTCGAAAGTCGCCACTTGAATTTCAATCACTGAAAAGCAACACTTTCGGTATGAGCGAATCCGCAGAACTTCCGATGAACTTTGGCGGCATCGAAGAGGAGGAATATTGTTCGTTTGATGCCGCGCGGATACTGGTATGGCCGGTTTCGTACGAGGGAACGGTTTCATATGGTACTGGAACCGGCGCCGGCGCGATGGCAATCGTCGACGCGTCCCGAAACATGGAGCTATACGAAGAAGAGACCGACACCGAGATCTATAAGCTAGGCATCCATACGCTCGAAGAATTCAAGCCGCGCGACACGCCCGACAAAATGATGGGCGATTTGTACGAACGAACCTGTGAATTGCTTGAGTCCGGAAAGTTCATCTGTATGCTCGGCGGCGAGCATTCGGTTTCAGCTCCTGTCATTAAAGCGCACGCCGAGAAATTTCCGAATTTGAGCGTGCTCCAGATCGACGCGCACGCCGATCTTCGCGACACATACGACGGAACCCCTCATTCTCATGCTTCGATCATGGCGCGAGTTGTAAAAGACCTTCGCATACCCTCGGTACAAGTTGGCATCCGCTCTATTTCCGGCGAAGAAGCGCGTTCGTTACGGGGCGGACTCCCGACGAAAATTTTTTGGGCCCGCGACGTGGTCGGACGGACCGATTGGATCGACGACGCTGTCGATTCCCTTTCTGATGAGGTTTATCTGACCATCGACATCGATGGGCTCGACCCCAGTATCGTCCCGACCACCGGCACACCTGAACCGGGCGGGCTTGGCTGGTATGAAACCATCGCGCTCATACGTCGAATCGCCGAGAGAAAGAAAATCGTCGGTATGGACCTTGTTGAGTATTCATATTTCGAGAACTACGATTCTCCCGCATTTTTATGTTCGAAGCTCGTTTACAAAACACTCGCGTACATATTTCAAAATGACGTACCGAAAGTGATAAATGCGGGGTAAACGACTGATTTTCGGGCAGCTATTCACCTTTTCCTGAACTTCGTGTAACCTGAACACGTAATAAAATAGTCGTTTAATCGCTTTTTGCGAAACATTTATACGAAATTATTGGAGATCTCCGAATGCATTCAAAAAGATTTTTATTTGCCGCCCTTGCTATTTCTTCTGCAGTGTTTTCCGGCTGCAGGACAGGACTTTTCGGAGGCGAGGCCCAGCCGTCTCCGGTCGCCCCTGCACCGGCGGCTCCAATCGTCGTTGACGGAACACGAACCTCGTACGCAGACGTAGTCGAGCGGACATCACCTGCCGTCGTACGCATTGAAGCAGAGCACAAAAATCGCGTGTCCCAGACACAGCAATCCCCGTTTGGCGACGACGATTTCTTTCGCCAATTACAACAGCCCCGAAAAAATCAGCGACCGCAACTGGAGCGCGGCATGGGCTCTGGCGTGATCGTCAGTGCAGACGGAACGATTCTTACGAATGCTCATGTGGTGGACGAGGCACAGAAAATAACGGTGATGCTCAATGATAATAAGACTTTCGAAGCAAAACTTGTCGGTATCGACAAACCTAGCGACCTTGCAGTCTTGAAGATCGAAGCGCAGAACATGCCCTTTCTTACTCTTGGCAATTCTGACAGCGTCCGGGTAGGGGATATCGTCTTAGCCATCGGAAATCCACTTGGCATCGGGCAATCGGTAACCGCTGGAATAATTTCGGCAAAAGGCCGTCGTACCGGGTTAAGCGACGGCAGCTTCGAAGACTTTCTTCAGACCGATGCTCCGATAAATCGTGGTAATTCGGGTGGGGCGTTAGTTAACCTCAATGGAGAACTGATCGGCATAAATTCGCAGATCCTTTCTGGCGGCCCCTCGGGCGGCAATATTGGGATCGGCTTTTCAATACCGTCGAACATGGCGAAATCCGTGCTGGATCAGTTGCTGAAAGATGGAAAGGTCCGCCGCGGAATGTTGGGTGTGAACATCCAAACATTGACTGAGGATACGGCCAAAGCCCTTGACCTTCAGAACGTTTCGGGGGTTTTAGTGAGCAATGTTCGAAACGGCAGCTCGGCAGATAAGGCGGGCGTAAAACGCGGCGATATAATTACCGCAATAAATGGCGAAAAGATCGACGACGGCAATGTACTTCGAAACAAAGTGGCTGGAACATTGCCTGGGACAGAGATCAAGTTGTCGGTACTTCGCGACGGCAATACGCACGAACTTACGGCAGTTTTGGATGAATTTGACCTGGAAAAATCAGATCAGCCGGGCAATGAGCGTGATGAAGGTGGCCCATCGCTCGAAAAGCAGAGCGGTAAGCTGGGTCTGACACTTCAGTCGGTGACGCCCCAAATTGCCCGTCAGCTTGGCCTTTCCTCCGAAAATGAAGGCGTCGTTGTGACTGATGTGGATTCTTCTGGCGTCGGAGCCGATGCCGGAATCGCCCGCGGCGATGTGCTTTTAGAGGTAAATCGGACGGCCGTAAATTCCCCCGAGGCGGTTCAGACAGCGATCGAGAAATCTGGGTCAAAACCGCTGCTTCTACTTATTGCACGAAAGGGTCAAACTATCTATATAACAGTTCGTCCGTAGCGGAATCCGACTTAATTACTAAAGGCCGCGGTCTGATAAACCGCGGCCCTTTTTTGTTGTATGGTCGGGACGACAAGATCAAGCCGGTCATTTTTCAAAGTCTTTCAGCCAAAATTCCAGTTTGCCCCTGTTCGCATTTTTTACTTGGTCGGCCTCTCGCTTTCTCAACTCAACACGTCGGATCTTGCCGGAAATCGTTTTGGGCAATTCGAGAAATTCGATCTTTCTGATCCGTTGATACGGAGCAAGTTTATCTTTAGCGAAATACAAGATGTCATACGCGGTTTCCCATGTCGGTTCAACCCCTTCGCAAAGAGCAATAAACGCTTTCGGTGTGTTGGTTCGAATCTTATCAGGGCTTGCGACAACGGCAGCCTCTGCGACCGATGAGTGCTCGAGCAAAGCACTCTCCAGTTCAAACGGGCTAATGCGGTAATCCGAGCATTTAAAAACGTCGTCAGCACGACCGACAAAGAAATAAAATCCGTTTTCGTCACGGCTCGCTTCATCACCGGTACGATAATAGTCATCTGTCGAAACCAATTTGATCTGCCCTTCGCCGTCCAAATATCCCGACATTAAACCGACATGTTTTTCTGAGGGTCTGACGGCAACTTCCCCTTCAACGCATTCGCGGCCCTGCGAATCGATCAAACTCATTGCGTAACCGGGCATCGCTCGCCCCATGCTTCCGATCTTTACCGATTGGCCCGGTGTGTTGCCGATCATAAGCGTAGTCTCGGTTTGGCCATAGCCATCTCGAATCGAGATCCCCCATGCCGCCTCAACCTGCTCGATGACTTCCGGATTTAATGGCTCACCCGCGCTCACTGATTCTCTCAACCCGTTTGGTTTTGTCCCGAGTTCTTCCTGAATCAGCATACGCCAAACCGTGGGCGGCGCACACAAGGTATTGACCCCGACCGCGTTCAGCAACCGGATAGTTTCCGCGGCCTGAAAACGTGCGTAACCATGCACAAAAACGGTTGCTCCTGCGTTGAATGGCGCGAAAAAGCTACTGTAAGCATGTTTTGCCCAACCCGGCGAGCTTATATTCTGGTGAATATCGGTTTCCTTGATTCCGATCCAATACATCGAAGAAAGGTGCCCGACGGGAAGGCTTTGATGCGTGTGCACGACGAGTTTAGCCTTCGAGGTGGTTCCTGAGGTGAAGTACAGGAATAGGGGGTCGCCTGCGTTGGTCGTATGTTTGACATAATCGCCGGTCTCGTTAATAGCATCGGCGAACGAAAGAAACTCAGGATTCTTTTCGCCCGACAAAATCGTAATTCCGTTAAATTCGTTCGGAATTCTCGAAAGACCTGCTTGGTCCGTGACGATAGCCTTCGCGCCGCTTCGAATGATTCGCTCATTTAGGTCTGACCGTGTTGCCTGTGTTGCGGTCGGTACGATAACTGCGCCTATCTTGATCGCAGCTAGCATCAGTATCCACAACTCGGGAACATTCGGCAAAAGAACGATAATGCGATGTTGCGGCTCCACATCATACTTCTGCAGAAAACCTGCAACGTTGTCGGAACGCTCAGAGAGATCTTTATAGGAAAGTTGTACGTCATCGAACGATTCGGTTCGAACCCACAACGCAGTTTTTGGATTCTCCTTCGCGTAAACATCGAACCAATTTCGAGCCCAATTGAAATCCGACAATTCGGGCCAACGAAATTCGCTTTTCACCTTTTCATAGTCGGTCCTATGGTCGAGCAAGAACCGGCGGGCCGACATGAATTTTTCGGTTGCCGACATACTTTTGATTTAAATGGTCGGTTATCTTTTTTTTCGCGTTCTGACCAAGATTAGTGATAGAAGTCCAAAACTGCAACCAAAATGGACAAATGGGGCTCCCGTTAATTAACGAAAGCCCCATTCTATTTGGTCGGGACGACAAGATTTGAACTTGCGACCTCTCGCACCCCAAGCGAACGCGCTACCAGACTGCGCTACGTCCCGTTATTCGATTTTCAGATTAGTTTCACCGCCGCGGAATGTCAATTAGGTGCTGCTCTGGCTAGCGGTCTTGGCTTTGCTTGAGCATCTCTCGCAATTCAAGAAGCTGCGAACCTAACCGTTTGATCGCTTCGCGTTGTTCGGTTATTAGAGCGCTTACTTTCGGTTCGACGCTCTCAAGGTCAAGCTGAATGTCTTCAAACGATTCATCATGGAACAGCGAAGGGGTTTGAGATTCGGGAGGTTCTACTTCCCGAACCGGTTCCGGGTGGACGATCTTCAATTTGGGCGATTCGCGATTTTCCGACAAAAGTTTCTTTCGCGCACCCGCGATCGTAAACATTTCGTCATAAAGAAGTTGCTTGATCCGCAAGGCTGTTTCCACGTCCTTACGTCGATAGCTTCGCTGGCCTGAACGGTTCTTTTGCGGCGACAGCATCGAGAATTCAGTTTCCCAATAGCGCAGCACATGGGCCTGGACACCGACAATATCGCAGACCTCGCCTATCTTGAAATAGATCTTTTCCGGTATCATCACCGCTGCCTGACCCATAATAGCACCAAGTGTGTTAAAGTTTCTTGTAAATTACGATGCCGTTATTCTATGATTTCAGGCAACTTGTGTCAATAGAGTTGCAATGAAATCTGAATTCCAGTTCATAAAGCACCTTAAGGAACGTTTTTCCCTTTCATACACCGGCGACGACTGCGCGGTCCTGCCAAAAGATCAGTTCTCAGACCTATTGATAACAGCCGATTTGTTAATTGAGGATATCGATTTCCGGCTGGATTGGTCTAAACCGGCCTATATCGGTTACAAATCTCTTGCCGTTTCCCTGTCAGACATCGCGGCGATGGGGGGAACGCCGACCTTCGCACTACTTTCACTCGGCGTTCCGGAACGGCTCTGGAATGACAAATTTCTGGAGGATTTCTATGAAGGGTGGCATTTTTTAGCAAAACGCTTTGGTATCGAGCTTGTCGGCGGAGACATATCGTCAACTGCCGACAAGCTTGCGATCGATTCCATTGTTTTGGGTGAGGTGCCAAAGGGGAATGCTATTCGGCGTTCCGGGGCTAAGCCCGGCGACGTGATCTTTGTTTCGGGCACCATCGGCGGCGCGGTAGGTGGCCTGCGGCTGCTTGAGTCTAAAGAACCTTATGATGCTTCTGACGATAAGGTTCTTGCACTTGTCCAAAAGCAGCTTCGACCTTTGCCTCAAATAGATCTGGGTAAACAATTGAGAGAATTAGGGATAGTCACCGCGATGATCGATATCAGCGATGGAATTTCTTCGGATATAGCGCATATTTGTGAGGCAAGCGCAGTTGGGGCCGCTCTCGCAGCCGAGAAACTCCCGATTGACCCTGATCTAACTCGCGCCTTCCCTGACAGAGCGGAATTATTAGACCTCGCCTTGAACGGGGGTGAGGACTTCGAGCTTCTAATTACTATTGATCCGGATAAACGCGACTTAATTGCCAACTTGCCTGTAGCTCAGGTCGGCACGATCACAGAAAGGATAGGAGTGGTTGAACTGGTTGAACATGGTTCAGCACGCGAACTTCGCCCCCAAGGTTTCCAACATTTCTGACGTTTCCACCCCTACACATTTAGGTAGGTGTTTCCTCAAATCATCAGGACAAAAACACACTCCACCGATTTTTACTGCATTTTAAATCAATCTAATTGGGCGGCGTTCGTGATTTCAATCCCGACTATTATTTGGAGGTGGAAACTTTGATCCACCATAAACTTTTATATTTGGAGAAACATAAATGGCATTCATCGATCAAGATAACGAAGACCCCCAGGGTTATTCATCCTTTTATAACGTAAATTCTTCGGTAGGTACTGGCGGGCAAAATATGGAAGAAGACGTTAAGGTCGTGCAATTCTTTTTAAAGAGGTACTACACGATCCAGCCCGATCAGAAGCCCTATGGAGAAATGTCAACAGACGGCAAATGCGGACCTATAACCAGGGCATGGATCAAGAAATTTCAATGGGACGCGCAACGGGCCGGGATCGTTTGCTCTTCAGACGGCTTGATCGATAAAGCCGGAAACGAAAGTAGCAGCAGCAATTGGGTTAGCTCGATGTCGAAGACTAAATACACCATCCGCATTCTGAATAACGTACTTCGCGGGGCCGACACCTTCGTGTACAAGACACTAACCACCAACCCGGTCGTTCCTCCGGACTTGAAAATGATATTCCTTCAAATACAGTCACAGGGGCCAGCAATGAATTACGGCGACGCGTAGAAAACAACAGGTTTATTGATGTTCGTTATGGGCTGCCATGTCAGCCCTTTTTTTTCGTGCTACCCACGCGGGTGGTTTTGCGCGTTTTATCAAAACAATTGTTCTTATTCGTCGCAATTGCAACTTCGTTTGCTGTCAATGCGGGTGGTTTTACCTAGAAAATTTAGTCATATCATTCCTCCGTCGAACAAAGTTCGAACAAAATTCATAACAGGAGCAACCGATATGGCTTTTATAGATCTCGACAGTGAGGATCCCGCGGGCAACGCCTCTTTCTACAATGTAAACTCCGGGGTAGGTTTCGGCCAGACGAACATGGTCGAAGATGTGAAGGTCGTCCAGTTCTTTTTGAAACGGCTTTTTTCGAACACGAAATTACAGGAACAAAAACCATTTGGCGAAATGGTGGTTGACGGAAAAGTCGGCCCAATAACCCGTAACTGGATCGTGAAGACCCAGCTTCTCGCGAAGGCTGAAGGAAGCCCCATCTTGGTGGACGGCGTAGTCGACAAAGCCGGAAATGCGCAGAACGCGGATAACTTTGTCTCGAGTATTTCGCATACTCGATACACCATTCGAATGATCAATAATTTCTTAAGAAAATTCGACACGGCTGTTTATAAAACGCTGCCATCAAATCCGGAAGTTCCCGGCGATGTCCGTGTGATATTTCAACAGATCCACGCCGCTGGCCCTCCAATGAATTTCGGCACATCTTAATTCTTTTCTATCGAACAAGGGTGGTTCGATCTGCAAGGCAAAGCCGAAGTCGGCTTTGCCTTTTGCCACGATCATCGGGAAGACCGAAACATAGCGGTTCCGTTTCCACTGACCTCTCTCTTTATTTCTTTAGATACTTCTCAAGGAAAAGGACCGCTCGATCCCAGGAATCTTTAGCGTAATTTGGCCGGTAATAGGGACGCGTATATGCGAGAAAGCCGTGGTCCGCACCATCGTACCAAAACACTTCAGCCGGAGTCTTCTGATCTCGAAGCATCTTTTCGAGATCTTTGATCTGCTGAACCGGGACATTACGGTCGGAAGTTCCTTGGTGTATTTGGACCGGTGCTGTCAGCCGTCCGACGTCGGCAGCAGTTGTAGGTCCCGGGTGATATGGAACCACGGCATCGATCTCACGCGACCGGGCGGCAAGCATCATCGCCAAATGGCCGCCATAACAAAACCCAACGGCGCCAATGCCGCCAGGTTTTACGAAGGGCTGTGAACGAAGATAGTCGATGCCGGCGAAAATATCGGCCAGAGCGTCTGAATCTGTGTGTGCAGCCATGGCCGCCCGACGCTCATCCGGCGTTCCGGCCGCATCAGGAAGGCCATGGAAAATATTCGGTGCAAGTCCGACAAACCCGGCCAATGCTAACGCAGCGCATGTGTTTGGAATGTACTCTTCGGTGATCACGTTACCGGCGATCACCACGACCGCGGGATATTTCCCTTCGGCTTTCGGACGCGCGAGAAAACCGTCGATCGTTTCCTTACCGCCATGCTGAAAAATAACTTTGCCATGCGTTATCCGTGGCTCGTCCAGCACTCGCGTAACAACTTTGTAATTGTGCGGATAGTTTTGTGCCGCAGCCTTCGATAAAGCGGTACCGATCACCGCGCCTGCAGCAATGCCGATAAAAGTTCGGCGGTCAGGGCCGTCGTCGCAGTCGTCTGAAATGCACATACGACCGCATTATGCCACAGGCCCTGCTCAAGGCTGCATCGTCGGCGAAGTTGTTGGCACCGGTTCCGCGGTAGGCGATGGCGACGGGCACGGTTTCTTCGGGTCCTCCGGGAAACATGGTGTCGGTATCGGCGTCACCGTCGGTGATACGGACGGTGATACGGTTGGTGTCGGCGTTTGGCTTGCTTGCTCGGCATACGAAGTTTCGGAAAAGTTGGACGCTATTCCGACCGCATTCAGCAACAGGGACGCGCCCATAACCGCGTAAAAGAAAATTTTCAACATTCTTACCCCCTTTGTTCGACAAAAGAAAGTCGGCCTGTCAACGTGCAGAGCTCAGACTTCCGATAATATTGTCGCTCACGACGGAGGTATGGAATGTTGCTGAAAATACAATTCAGCGCGATCGAACTTTCTTCAAAAAGGGAGGAGATATGCCTTACCGGAAACGAAAAGTCGATGTGCCGGCAGACGTATGTTACTCACATGTAGTCAGTGAACTCGTTCGCAACGATCGTCAAACGGCATCGCAAAATGCTTTCAAGCGAGCATTGTAGCCATCGGCATCGTCCCAAAAAGGAGCGTGACCGGCCTTTTCGACCAAATGCAATTGGCCAGCCGGGATCATAGAGCTATGTTGTTCTGCAGCTATCGGTTTCACGACTCTGTCATTCACCCCGTGTGTAACCAACACGGGCTTCTTTAAATTTGGCAAAAGATCATCATTAGTGAAGGACCTCGAGAACATTCCTTGCCGCACATAGTACGGAACGGAAACGTTGTATTCGAGCATCGTCTTGAGCTCATCATCGGATGGCCGATTCGCGAAACACATCTCCAGCAATGCTCCGAGGCTGAGTTTTCCTTCGTCGGCGCTCTCTGAGAAAAAACCTGGAATAAGATTTATAAATTCCGGCGAAAGTACCGCCATTGCTTCATCGCTGCCGAGTTTGGTGACCGCAGCGATCATATTTGAGCCCCCTATTCGGTCCTCGCCGTAATGCCGGATGTAATCAAGAATTACCAGTGGCCCGTATGACCAACCGACAAGGACCGCATCATCGAGCTTAAGGCCCGTTAATATCGCATTGATATCATCGGCCCATGTTTTCGAATCGATATAGCCTTCCGGCGGACTGTCCGAAAGTCCGTGGCCGCGAAGATCAAATGCAACAAGACGGAAGTCACGAGCCAGGTCAGAGTTCATTTGCTTGTTCCATGCGAGCCTGCATTGGGAAAACCCGTGAATAAAAACGATTGGCCGTCCCGATCGATTTCCAGCTTCGTCGACGTGAAGTTTTACCCCGTCGGCTCCTGTGACAGTAGAGCTCTGCATATTTGCCTCCTTTCCTGGGTTGACGCGAAATTATGGCGCAGATAATTCTGGAGGCAAAGCGTTTTCTTGCATTGTTGGTACGGTTAGAGGAGAAATGCCGTTGATTTATTGAGGATGCCGATTCGAATCGCGAACGATCTTTGCTGAATTACCTGTCTTGGGAAAACGATCTACCGAAGATCCGCAGGTCTTGATTCTGCATCCACATCTCGGCCAATTCTTGCTACGATCTCCGTCAAGGCCTTTACATCGTCAAGCTTGGTTCGAAAATTTACGATGCACGCCCGAAGGTAATATTTACCGTCAATCACCGCATTGGAAACAAAAGCTTCACCGCCGGCTTGAAGTCGGTTTAGGAGTTCGGTATTGAGCTGATCCAAATAACCGTCAACTTTTTCTCGCTGTTTAATCAAGTCTGGGGGCACATATCGGAACGTCGTAATGCTTAGATTCTGAGTTTTCGCTTCCAACTCTGGATGCGAATTTGCAAAATCGTATAGTGCCCGTGCAAGCAAGATGTCGTCGCCGATCATCTGCACATATCCCGCCCGGCCGACTTGGCGAAGAGCTAGCCACACTTTTAGTGCCCGAAATCCGCGAGAATTTTGCAAGCCGAACTCGTGATAATTTATCGGCGGGTCGTCTTCGTTGCCGATAAAATTGTAATAAGCCGGCCGATGGCTGAATGCCGCTGTCAGATGATTCGGACCACGAACAAGTGCGCAACCCGCTTCGAGCGGACTGTAGAGCCATTTGTGAGGATCGAGTGCGATTGAGTCTGCCTTCGACAAACCGCGAAGATTTTCGTCGGCATCGGGCAAAACAGCCGCCGGTGCACCATACGCTCCGTCAACATGAAACCAGAGATCATATTTCCGGCAGATTTCGGCGATCGCAGGAAGTGGATCGACGGCGCCGGTCCCAACAGTTCCAGCTGCCCCGATAACCATGATAGGCCGATGGCCGTCGATGATGTCTTTATTTATCTGTTCGTCAAGCGCCACGACATCCATTTTCTGGTCTGAGTCGCCGGCCACCCAGCGCACTGAGTTGCGGCCAAGCCCAAAAAGCTCTGCCGCCTTTTCGATCCACGTGTGTGTCTCGGCCGAAACGTACACGATAGGGCGCGGCTCGCTTGAGCGGAAACCTTCCTGCTTTACGTCCCAGGTTGCTTTAGCATTGAGCCCGGCCAAGAAGCCGATGAAATTCGCCATATTGCCGCCACTGACAAGCAATCCCCCGCACGTACGCGGAAAACCGATAAGATCCGCGATCCAGCGAACGGCCTGTGCCTCTATCTCACTCGCTACAGGCGAAAGAATTGCTGCTCCAACATTTGGATTGACCGCGGACGCAAGAAGGTCGGCAAGAATTCCTATCGGGGCGGGCGATGAAGTGATGTAACCCCAGAATCGCGGGTGGCCGTTTAAGAGTGATCGGTCGAACAAAAGACGCGTTGTCGAATCAAGCAATTCCGGCGCAGTTGTACTAGTTAGGGGCAGTTCGTCGGATCCCAGCAACTGTCTGATGGCCTGCGGCGATTCGCCGGACGTCACCGGCCGTTCGCACAGTCCGTCGAGAAATTCGGCGATCTGTTCAATGAGCTGGTGCCCAAGATCGCGAAACTGTTGCCCCGTCATCTCTAACGGAACATTGCGTTCATTTAAGTCTGACGACTGTTCGACGGCTTTGGCATCCATAAACTACAACCTTATGCTGTTGATAAAGACGTACCGGTTCCTCGTTTTAGGACATTTTGGTTGCTCGTTGGGGGCGATTGCCGACGGTCCTAGGCGTCCGATTTTATCGTCGACGAATTTGCTCACTGGGGCCCGTTTCAACTAACTACCAAATCCGCCGCTGTCTGCTGACGGCCCGTAAATTGATGGAATACTTTTACCAAGCATTTTGAGATATACGGTCAGTTGACCTCGATGATGTACAAGGTGATTGATCGACTGGCTGATGCTTTCGTCCTTCGGAGAACTGAAAAGAAGTTGGCCCTGATTTTTGAGCGAGAACGTTTCCTTAAGACCTTCATCCGTCAGAGTGTTCAGCGACGTTCGCACGTTTTCCATATTCTTGTCGAACGCGGCAACGAGCTCCTCCGTGGTCTCGATCTTCGAATGTTCAAATGTCCCGAAGTCGATCTCGCCATTTTCGATCGTGTATTGGATCCACTTCGGTATCTCGGCGACCATCATCGCCAAATACCCAAGCGGCATCGATTTTTCATGCGGCTTCCAATCGTGTTGTTCCATCGGGACCTGCTCCAAACATCCACGCGTTGCCCGGGCCTCAGATTCTAGTTCGCGTAAATATTCAGCAGCAATTATTGACGACGATTTCTTTGATGAAGTTTGCATTTCTCTCCTCCCTTGATTTAGTTGATCTAAGGATCATGTTCTTCTCCTCTTAGCTTTAGGGGAAACTTTCGGTATGCGAAAAGTATAATCCGTTTCGTTATACTCAACACGTGCGAATCAAGAAATTCAGATGCATTCAGTGTGGAGGGCCGAAAGTCAATCCGTATACGACACCGTATATAATGTGCGACTTTTGTGGTTCGTTCACCGATATCGATTTTGCGGTCGGCATCGAAACCTGGACGCAGGACCAGGCGACGACGTTAAGATATCAAGCTCGAAAAATTGAGCTGATGGAAAAGTCACAGGCTGCCGTCGCATTCGGCGACCGTTCCAAATATGCAGCGTTTCAACGTGAATTCTGGGACCTTTATTACCGGACGTTTCCGCCATATTTGCCGCCGAGCATTGATACGCCCGAAAAATATGCCTTTTACCTCGACATCTGTGTTGCGTCCAGCACCGAAAGCGGTTTCGATTCGAAGTGGCAGCAGTACGCCGCTCATCAGCAGATCCTCCAGAATTCGCTACGTTACGTGAACATTAACGGCCAAACAAAAGTTGATGGCGCCTCATTTTTCACCCTGGCAGATTTTTTCATTCGAATTACCCGCGAAGGAATGCGGGCATTCTACGTAGATCCGAGGTTTGCGATCATGCACGAGCTTTTGCCGGAGGCGGTTCATTTCAAAATGAAAACATCGATGTTCGTGCAGGCTTGGCTTCCCTACCTGACGGATGCAGATTCCGATCAGCTTTTGAGGATGCTTGGATTTTCGAACGAATATGAAGAGATCGAACGGCCGCCGGGAAACGCGATCCAATGCGAAACATGCGAGACATCTTTGTTCGCACCGGAAGGCTCGTACAAAATATTTTGCGAAAAATGCAGAAAAACCACGCAAGTGAAAGCGCAGTTTTTCTGCATGTCGTGCGGTTCACCAAATAGCGTTTCGGAAAACCCTGCGAAACCTATCGAATGCTCACGCTGCGGCGTTGCAAATCGAATCGTTCACCCGTATTTCGGTCGCTGAATGTCAGGCGGATCTGCCTGCACCGCCGAGTTTCGCGCCCATCCATGCAAACGGTATATAGGCTAATAGGAAATCTATCGCGTTATACCACATCGGAGACTGGATCATTATTCCGGCCGTGATTCCTCCAATGAGGAAAAGCACGCCTATGACCATTGCGATCGTCATTTTGTGGCTAACAGCGATGATCGTTGCGACCAGAGCACCGGCAAAAGTTCCAATCGCATGTGCGAGAAATGGGAAAACAAACTGTTCGGGACCAAACGATTGCATCGCGACCCTCAGAGCTTCCATCGTGTCAGCATTAGTTCCTGGCGGAAGTGGCACAACATAATGACCTAAATTGATCAAGGCTCCGTTGATGACCGCACCAACAACCAGTCCGACAACCGCACCAAGAATGTTTCGAATCATATTGTAATTTTCACAACAGCATGTGTACTGTCGACTGGTTATTTTTGTAGATCTGCGTTACCGACGCACTATACACCGATTTTCAGCGAATTATCAACGAACGACGAAACGGCAATATTTCGAATTAATTTATCGCTATACAGCTATATATTGTGCTTGCCTAATTTAAGTGTTTGATATTACATTACAAGATAAGAAAGCGTCAGCCCATCTTTCTGCCACGAATAGGAGGAAAAGTAGTTTGCTTACAGGACGTGTATTACTGTTGAACTTTTCATATGAACCGCTGGGCACCGTTGGTGTCGCCCGCGCGGTTTGCCTTTGGTTTCGCGGTGCGGTCTTCATCGAAGAGAAAGATGGAGACAATGTTCTGCATTCACCTTCAACCGTGTTTCCTGTTCCATCGGTCATTAGACTCCGGCATTACATTAACATCCGCCGCAACCGGCGTGAGACGACGATGAAGCGGGCTCGTGTTTACATTCGCGACCGCTATCGATGCCAATATTGCAGTGAGCATAAGCATGCGAAAGATCTGACGCTCGATCACATTCTTCCCCGGGCACAGGGCGGCGAAAGCACACCGGCCAATCTCGTCACAGCGTGTGTGAAGTGTAACCAGCGAAAAGGTAATCGCACACCGGAGCAGGCACGTATGCCGTTGCTTACGTCGCAAAAACTGCTTCGCCTCGGGCTTGATCACGTGCTGCTTTGCCATTACGCCGAATCGCGTCCGGCATGGAAGAAATATTTGTTTATGGACGATCACGAAGAGGCGACTCGGGTGGCCGCATAAGAAAAAAATAAGTTATAATGAGGACTGCGGCCGGACCGATGTTCGGCCGCTTTTTTATTTGGTATGAAACTGATCGTCATTTACGGAGCCCCAGCGACCGGTAAATATACCGTCGGCACCGAACTGTCTCGGCGGACGGGCATTCCGCTGCTTCACAATCATCTTTCGATCGATCTTGTTCGGCCGTTTGTCGAATTCGGCACCGACGAATTCTGGAAGGTGAATGGCGAGATCCGCTCAGCGATCATTGCAGCGGCCGCTCGTTCCGGATCAGATCTCATCAAGACGTTCGTCTATGGGAAAGGTGACGATGATCCGTATTTCGCAAAGATAATCGCAGCTGCGGAAGATAACGGCGGCGAAATCGGACTTGTCCTTCTGGTTTGCGATAAAGAGGAGCGGCGGCGGCGAATCGGCAACGAATCCCGCGTCAGATTGCGAAAACTGACGAATCCTGATTCGGTCGATTCATCAAGGTTCATCATGGACCAACCAATTGAAGGTCGGGAATCATTCGTGATCGACACTACCGCACTTCCCCCCGAAGAAACGGCGCGGCAGATCATGGTGCATTTCGATATTGCCGAGATTGGACAAGAACTTAAAGTATGAAATACGAAAACGACAAAGAGATCGAGGCCTTGGTCGCAACGTTTGAAGATGCCTCTATCGCTCGTGGCATTTGGAAACATGCCGAGCATTTGGTCGTCGCGCTTTATTACGCGAATAAATATGACAACGTCGAAACGGCCACGACGAGAATGCGCGATGGTTTGTTCAATTTATTAACGGAGGGTTTTAAGATCGACCTAACAAAAGAAATGCCTTATCACGAAACGCTCACGGTATTTTGGATGCGAATTGTACGTGAATTTTCACGAACGGCAAATGGCTTACCGTTACACGAAAAAGCGAATAGCCTGATCGAAAAATTCGATAAAGACTATCCGCTGAAATTCTACACTCGCGATTTTCTATTTTCAGATGAGGCGAGATCTCGATTTGTCGAACCGGACCTAGCTCCGTCGGACCAGGTCGTTCAATCAAATTGAACACTTGAGCCTTCCTTTTCCGCCCTCGTCGCTAGCCCGCGTCCGATCAGATACTCGCGTCGTCCGAACTAAAGTCTGATGTAGAGAAATGACTGCGAAGCTGTGATGGCAGGTCCGGATCGCTTCTCAGGTCGTCGAAATGCATCGGGTACCTTATCAAGAAATCGATGTTCAATTCATAGATCGTATACACCTTGCCCTGTTTCGGCGTGAAGTATTTATCACCATCAGCGGCACTTATCGCTCCGTCTGCGACATTACGGTAACGCTCTTGAAAATTCTTGATCGCACGCCAGGTTTTTCCGCCAAAGCTGCCATCGGTCTCGAGAATTTTCGATCCCGCGGCCTTGTTGAGAAAGTACTGGATCATTCTTACGTCCAAATGATTGTTTTTACATCCGTAACCCACGCTCTCCTGGATAGCCCAAAAACTGTCGGGCCAACCAAGTGCGGTTTTGAGAATATTGCTTTTGATCGTTCTCTTAAATGGCATATGATTCCTCTCTTTCTTTTTGGATTGGACGGAAACGAACCAACCTTCCGCCGCTGTTAATAAATGCGTCTGCTTCACGAAAAAACTATCTTCCGCGTTAATTATTTTTCTATCGACTTCTAGTTAGCGACCGACCCGAACGTAACGGTCACCGAAGTAACCATGCTCCGCTGCGGCCTCGAGTCCTTTGCTGTTTCTAATTTCTCAGCCGCAACGTCCGCAAACTGCCCCTGTGTGCCATAGCGAGCCCGTTTCATTGTGACGTCGTTCGTATCTGCCGACGACCGCATCAAGATAACGGTGCAGCTTTCCGCTGTACCGGCCGAATTCGAATTCCTCAGATACCAGGTTGCCGTCGCAGGATCGTAAACGCCAACCGAATTCGTTGCTGGTATTGCGTTCGCAAAATCGCGGCTCGCCATGCATTCTTCGACGGTTCGTACGGGAAGAACCGCTTCAAAGATCACGAAATTTCTGTCTGCCGGCGCAGGAAACTTCACGACGATGATCTCTTTGTCGCCGGACGGCGTGATCGAAATGCCTACGTTTTGCGCGTACGATTCGAACGCGCAAAGGAAAATTGCAACTGCTGCGAAAATATAATTACGTCTCATTTCACTCCTCCTGATTTTTGTTCGGCATCTTTGCCGATCGATAGAGAATGCGTTCGAAGTACGGGAAAACTATCATCGGCCCCGATTATTTTTCTGTGCTACATTTGTCCCGTTCCGAATCATGTCCAACGACTCTTCACAAGACGTAACGCAGATGCTCATTAGGTGGAGCGATGGTGATGCTGCTGCTCTCGAGGAGTTGACGCCGATCATTTACGCCGAGCTCCACCGCATGGCAAAGCGATACATCGGCCGCGAACGAAAAGATCACA
>JBJMGN010000099.1:0-7803 GCA_045807885.1 Pyrinomonadaceae bacterium
GCTTCCTGCAGCGAGGTGAAATCGCCGCGGTCCATCGCCGCTATCGCGTAATGAAACAAGATCGGCTTTTCGCCGGGACCTTCGACCGCGTCGATCAATTTCTCCCAGCTTGTAAATCCGATCTCGTCTGCGACGTACGCCCGGGCGGATTCGATATCGAAGTTATCCGGATCGAACTTGATTCCCGTTCGTTCACTAACACGCTCCGAGCGATTCGCAATATGTTCACGAAACCGCGTGTTGGTGGAATAGTTTTCGACAATGGATCGAGCTACCTCTTCGAATCCTTTAACAGAAGGCGTCGAAAGCGTTTTGTGCCAAAGTTCTTTAGGAGAATCGCGGTCCATCACGGTTTCTCTATCGCTTGTTGAAAACAAAGGTTGTAGCCATCGGGGTCGTTCAAATATAGCTGCCGCATACCGTAAGGCGCATTTTTCGGTGGTTTCAACTCGATCTCTTTCGAATGCAAGTATTCATAGACCGCGTCCGGATCGGCCCCGAAATAAAGACAAGTATCGTGATGCCAATTCTGGCGTTCCGGCGGCGGTGCATCGGGAACATGGCCAGGCTCGTACTGGTCGTTGAGCATTAGGTCGGTTTCATTTAGCCGGAGCCAAACCCAGCCCGAATCATCACCGCTGCCCGAATCCGAGACGATCTCAAAACCAAGCACATCACGATAAAAAGCCAGCGATCTCGGCATGTTGAACACCGAGATCAACGTACAGATCCCGTTAACTTCAATTCCCATTTGCGCAACCTAAAAATTGGATTGCCAAAGATTAACACGGAAAGGTCGAAATTTAATTATTTTGAACCGTCGATCTAGCGCCCGCCAAAACGAATGGCGGAACGCTCTTTCGCTTTTACAGCTTCCACTTGTCGATCGCGGGGAGGGGCGTTTGTTTCAAGCGAATTCAGCATTTCCTGCGCGGCCGCTGCCACGCGTTCCACAGCAAGTGTGAAAACTTCTTCATTCGCTCTCGATGGCTTATTCATACCCGAAAGCTTTCGGACAAATTGCAGAGCCGACGCATTTACCTCATCCGTGGTCGCCGGCGGCTCGAAATTGAAAAGCGTCTTTATATTTCTACACATAAACTCGTCCCTACTGATTTATACGCCTGTATTTCTCCTTTACCAATCTTCGGCAGCAAAACTTCTACGTATTAATACACGAATGTAAGCTAAGTGACCAAAGCTCTCATAATCCGTTCGATAGCATAGAGTCCTTCATCGGTCATTGAATGACCATCGTGTTTTGATAAATTGCCCCGTAAACAGAAAAGGAGTTTTTATATGGGTCTAGATATTTTAAAAGAAAAAGGTGTTGCTTTGGAAAAGCAGCAATTCACCTGGCGCGACATGGTCCAGCCCCCGACGAGTAAGTTGGACGATGACGCTTTTACGCGTGTACGGATAATTTTGATGAATGGCCTCGAATCTGAAGCGATTCGGTTTTCTCACGCCTGTGCGCGCATGAATCGCGAACTGCAGGAGCCACTCGCTCATGTACGACGCGTCGAGCAGCATCAGCAGACGATGGTCAACTGGCTGCTTCCCGCCGATCTCTCGCCGATAGAGACGACCATCGGGTTCGAGCAGGTTGCCATCGAGGTCACGGCCAGCGTCGCCCAGCGCGAGCCGGACGAATACCTGGCGCAGGTATATAGGTTCGGACTGCTGGAAGACTTCGATCACATGTACAGGTTCGCGGCTCTATATGACAGGATGGGCGGCGGCGATGCGAACAACATCCTGCAAAGCTATACCGATATAATGCCCGGGCGGCCGACCTCGGTTGAACACCGTGATCCCTCGGATGATCTTCGCAACCATTATGAAACGAACACGGCTGAGCCGCTAACAAAGCTCCATGCGGCGACAATAATGGCGTCGGAAAACCAGACGCATGATTACTACATGACCATCGGCCCAATGTTCGCTGATCCCATCGCTCGGCAGCTTTACGCGGAGATCGCCTCTATCGAGGAGCAGCACACGACACAATACGAGTCGATCATCGATGCCAATGAAACTTGGCTTGAGAAATGGATGATGCATGAGGCGATGGAGGTATACAACTATCTCGGCTGCTCACAGTATGAGTCGAATCCGCGGATCAAGAAGATTTGGGACCGCATGTTGGATTATGAACTGGGCCAGCTTCATTACGTTATGCAGATATTCAAGGAAGTTGAGGATCGCGACCCGGCGGAGGTGCTGCCGCAAACACTGCCGGAGCCAATAGATTTCGCGAGCCATCGTCAGTTCGTGCGCGAAACGCTTGAGAACGAGGTCGACCTTCGTGCAAACGGGCCGGACTTTGTGGGACTTGAGGACGAGCCCCAGCGGTCTATCGCATATCGTGAACAGCTCAATTCCGAAGGGTCGCCTTCGGACGCAGTAGCTGCAGGTTATCAATGGCTGCCGGGAACCGAGTTAGCGGCAGGAATGAGTGCAAGCGGGAGGTAATAAACGAAATGGAACTAACAGGAACAAGACGAGCGATGGAAGATATGGGCGGGAATCTGAGCGGAATACAGACTGCTCCGGAACTGGCTAAGGAACAGATCGAAGGGGCGGCGGCGGCCGGTCCGAATCCGGACGGTGGCCCTGAAATCGCTGATTCGGAACGGGCGACGTATATCGAAGAGGGCTTTCCGATCGGTTCTTTGCCCGACCTGCCCTTTGCAGACGAAGAAACGGCCGACGAAGAAGCAACTGGAATGGCGGTGTTTCTCGACAAACTGGGCGAGCGACTGGCCTTCGAACGAATGGGCACTCGTCTATACGATGCCCTTATAAACAAGTGCGAGACGCTAGGTGAAACTTCGATTTCGCCCACGCCAGCCGAACTTCAGGAAATCCGCGACGAAGAGCATCGTCATTTTGGAATACTCACCGAGGCGATCACAGAATTGGGCGGCGATCCGACTGTTCAGACTCCGTGCGCCGACGTATCGGCGGTCGCTTCGATGGGGATAATGCAGGTGCTTGCGGATCCGAGAACCTCTATGTCGCAATGCCTGAATGCTATTGCGACAGCGGAGCTTACGGACAATGCAGGCTGGGAGCTGCTGATCGACCTTGCCGACGAACTCGGCCATGAGGACCTATCGGAACGGTTTACCGAAGCTCTCACCAATGAGCAGCAGCATCTGCTCAACGTGCAGACCTGGCTTGCCGACCGGATCATGGCGAGATTGTAGGCACGGCGCTAATTTAATTTCGGCGGGCGCGATCCTCAGATCTGCGCCCGTCTTTCTATCTGCAGACAGGATTGGGCGAGCGTCCCAGCAAGGAAGATCTATTTACTTATAAGCAACACCGGCACTTGCAGGTCCGGCCAGATGTATCACTTCCGTTCGCTTGAATCCGACTTCTTTGCACCACCCATCGAAATCTGCGCCAGAATAATCGAACGCTTCGCCAAATTCGATGATCATATTCAGCGACATCATCAAACCGAACACATTCTCGCGGCGAGCATCATCGATAAGCGCTTCGATCACGATGAAAGCTCCACCATCGGGCAACGCGTCGTAGGCCTTTTTGATCAGCATCTTCTTATTCTCAAGATTCCAGTCATGGAGGATCATGCCCATGGTAATAACATCCGCTTTTGGCAGCTCATCCTTGAAAAAATCTATGTTGCTCGTTGAGACACGATCGACTAACCCGGCTGCTTCAACCTTTTTTGCTGCGATTGCGGTTGCCGGAGGCAGGTCAGCAGACGTTACCTTCAAATGTGGATACTTTTGCGCGACGATCATCGATAACGTTGCTGCCGCCCCACCCACATCGCAAAGCGATTCGTATTTCGAGAAATCGAATTTTTCAGCCAGCGCTGTAAAATTCCCGGCGGAAATCCCGGCCATTGCGTCCATGAATTGCTCAAGCCGTTCAGGCTCGCGATAGAGCTCTTCAAAAACGCCCTCGCCGCCGTTCTTTGATTCATTTTGCGGTTTACCTGTTCGAAGGGCTTCTGTCAGATCGCCCCAAAACGGATAAAGCCGAGCGTTCGCCATTTCCAAAAATCCGCCGACAAATCCAGGGCTGTTTCGGTCGAGAAAAAGCGCCGTTTCTTCGGTATTTCGATATCGTGAATCCGGTCCGTCGCCGTCTCTTTCGAGAAACTTGAGCGCGACCAATGTATCGAAAAAATCAGGATTTGCCCTGTCGTGAAGCCCAAGCGCCTTTTGCAATTCCGCGCCGGTCATCGATCCATTTCCCAGCTCGGTAAAAAGTCCTAGCTCGATCGCCGACAGCAGGGTTTTTGACGGCCAAAACCCCATGCCCACTTCCATTATCCTTGTAAGCGAAAGCGCACTTGTATTAGTTGCGGTCATAATAGTTAACTCCTTTTGCGGCCAAAGTTGGCCCTAAACGGATAGGCGTATTTCGACCAGGAATTGTATCTCAACTAAGTTGAGATGCCCATTCCGCGGTTACACGGGCCATTTCGGTAAAGACGTCTTCTTCGGATTCGCGCGATTTTTTAAGGAACTTGTAGCTGTGATTTGCAGTGTCGAGAAGGTGAAGCTTCGCCTGATTTCCAAGTTTTTTAATTGCCGGCTTGAGTAGGTCAAGCTCGGCAAGCGCATCACGCGTTCCTGAAAGAAATAGCATCGGAATTTTGATATTCGCCAGATGCTCAGCACGTTTTGTTTCCGGCTTTCCGGGCAAATGAAGGGGAAACGAAAAGAACACCAGGCCTTTCACATTTTCAATTGGTTCCTCGCTCATTGCGGTCGACGTCATCCGCCCGCCGAAAGAATGGCCGCCCGCGAGAATCGGAATATCAGAAGCCGCTTTTGTTGCCGCAGCGACCGCAGATCGTATCGTGGCAACACAAGTCTCGGTTGAATCTCGACCGCGCCCGTTTTCTGAATACGGGAAGTTATACCGAAACGACGCGATCTTTTGCTCAGCTAGTGCATCTGCGATCGCCTGCATCGTCGCGTGCCGCATATTCGTACTCGCCCCGTGGCCGAGCACAAGCAGGTGCGTCGCGTTGTCTGGCCGCATCAGAACTGCGGACACTTCACCTTTTTCGGACGTCGCTTCAAATTTGATTTCGTGCGAGTTCTTCACCTATCTTGTTTTCGTTTCGCGATCCATTTGTCGACGTTCAGTTCCAGAATGTCCATCGGCAATGCACCTGAGAGCAAAACAACGTCGTGAAACTCGCGAACCGAAAAACGTTCACCAAGCGCGAGTTTGGCACGCGCACGCAGCTCTTTTAATTTCAGCTCTCCTATCTTGTAGGCCAGTGCCTGGCCCGGATCGCTGATATAGCGGTCGATTTCATTAACGATGTCCTGATCCGTCTTAGCAGCGTTTTCCTTGAAATAATCGATCGCCTTTTGCCGGTCCCACTTGTAGTAATGCATGCCGGTGTCCACTACCAGCCGCACGGCCCGCCACATTTCGTAGGTCAGTTGGCCAAACTTCGAATACGGATCGTCATAAAGGCCCATTTCCTCGCCCAAACTTTCCGCGTACAAACCCCAGCCTTCGACAAAAGCCGTGTAACCGCCATACTTTCTGAAATTAGGAAGCTCTCCGAGTTCCTGCTGCAAGGCGAGTTGCAGGTGATGGCCCGGAACGGACTCATGCAGACTCAGGGCCATCATTTCCCATTTCGGCCGGACCTCAGGCTTGTAAAGATTCACGTAGTAACGGCCTGCACGCGAACCGTCCGCCGCGGGCGAATTGTAGTAAGCCGTTGTGGTATCGGGTGCGATATTTTCTGGAATAGACACCACGCCGTACGGTGTGCGCGGGAGTGTCTTGAATACTTTGACCAGCTCGGGGTCGACCCTGCGCGTCAGAGCACGATACGCATCTAAAAGTTCCTCTGGTGTTTTGTAAAAGAATTTCTTATCCGTCCGAAGATATTTAAAAAAATCCTGCAGGCTGCCGCGGTAGCCAACCTGCGTTTTTATTTTTTCCATCTCTCCGCGAATACGCGCGACCTCGGTAAGGCCTTTCTGATGGATCTGCTCGGGTGTGAGCTTCGTGGTCGTATACGAACGCGCAAGAAACGCGTAATACTCCGCACCATTCGGCAACTGCCAAACACCTGCCTCAGGAAGGGAAGCCGGCAGATATTCGCGGACAAAGTAGTCTTTGAATTTGCGGTACGTCGGTACAACATTCGCGGCGATCGCGGCCTTACCAGCCTCACGGAGCCGCTGTTGGTCTGCAGCTGAAATATCCTTTGGAAAACTTTTGAACGGCGCGTAAAACGAACTCTTTTCCGGATCGCTGACGATCTGTTTGTCGATCTGCGCCGGTACTCGACCCATCACAACGCTCGGCCGAAGGACCTTTTCTTCCTGCCCCTGCCGCATTAGCGCGATCGTTTGGTCCATGTAACCAGGAAATGCGTTGAGCCGGGCGATCCAGTCCTCGTAGTCCTTGACCTTGTCAAACGAAATGAACTCCGCAAGTTCGTCTTGCGTCTGGATGCCGCCCGACTGAGACAAAGGCATCAAGTACGCATGAAACCGGTTGCCCTCGATCGCCTCTTCGAGGTCCTTTTGGAACAGGTCGTAATTCAGTTGGTCCGTCGGCGAAAGCTGTCCGCGGTTTATCTTTTTTATTCGCCCAAGGATGCCGATGCGATACTGTTGTCGGCGATCAAATGCGGCAATGCTTTGATCCGCCCATCGATCGTTGTACCGCTTGTCGCCTAGGAAGGAAGCGAACGTAGGATTGTCTTTTAGCCCCGCCTCCCAGGTCTCGTCAAAGATCGCATAGAGCTGTTTGGTGGCTTGGTTTTTCGCGGCAGGAGATTGGGTGTAGAGCATTCCGGCAAAAACTAACATTACCGTAAGAATTAGAGAGGGTTTCTTTAGCATGTCTTTCTCGTCAAAGATCGGCCCGCACTGTTCCAATTTGCGTTCATTTGAGATGTCGGACGAGCCAGTCAGTGATCATCTCGACAACGTCGGCCCGCATCACGACCGGTGCCGGCAGCTTCGAATAGTTGCCGGGAAATCCGTCAGCGTCTTCGACGAAAAGATGATTAAGACCGGGAATTACGCGCGCCGTCACGTCCTTATTGCCGCCTTCTTTGAAAGCCTTCTCTTGCAATACCACTTGTTCGGGAACGGCCTGCTTATCGTTTGAGCCGGTAAGGATCAGAACCGGCGTTTTCACGCGCCGCATTGTGGCGGCTGGATCGTATGTTAGAAAGAACTTCATCCAGGGGTCCGCGGCCATCATGCCGTCTATCCTCTGCGGGATCGCGGCGATCATCTCAGCCCTTTTTTCGGGTGTGAGCTTGGTGTCGTGGTCGTATAGATTTTTTATCTGAAATGCGAGAGCGCTCCGAGCTGGGTCGGCGACGCCGGCAAGAAGTACGATCGCACGCAGAGTCGGCTCTTTTTCTGCGACCATCGGGGTTATCACTGCACCTTCGCTATGGCCTAGCACGCCAAGACGGTCGGCGTTGATCTCAGGTCGCGTGCGCAAATATGCAAGTCCGGCACGGGCATCTTCGCCAAAGTCGGCGCTGGTCGCGCCCTTGAAGGTGCCGCCCGAGGCACCTGTACCGCGGTCGTCCATACGCAGAACGGCTATACCATGACGACCGAGCGCGTCCGCGATCTGTCGAAATGGTTTATATCCCTGCAGCCCGATCTCACTATCGCGGTTCTCTTGTCCTGACCCGGTAATGGTTACGATCGCTCCCACGGGCTTCTCACGGCTCGCTCCCTTAGGCAGGGTCAAGGTCCCGGCAAGTGTGTGGCCAGCAGGCGTTTTTACAATTACCTCTTCCGCGGTATATGT
>JBJMGN010000100.1:0-4419 GCA_045807885.1 Pyrinomonadaceae bacterium
TTGCGGACGTTCTTCGCGCAGTTTCGGAGCCATCTGACCGGCCGTACAGATAAAGAAAGGACCAGACAAAAAATGCGTGCTTTCCATTTGGATCGCACGCATTTCTTATTGGATCAGTAATTGATTAGATCGCAGAATTAAAATGATGATCAAGTTCGGAATAGCAACCACACGCAAAGTCTTCCATCTGATCGCGATCGCGGATCGAGATACCGCCACGTGAATAATCGATCAACCGTTTTTTACGCATATCCAGAGCTATGCAGGTGATGCTGGGACGATAAACGCCGAGCGTGCGAGCGATCTGCTCATGCGTAAGCTTCAGCGTTTCGTTGCCGCAGCGGTCCTGCACCATCAACAGCCACGTGCAGAACCGCTCTTCGACCGAATGGTACATATTGCAAACGGCTTTTTGCGAGATCTGTCGAATATAGTTCTCGAGATACGAATGAAGCAGTACAGCAAGGTCGGGGTGCAGCTTTGCCAATTTCCTCAGGATCACACTCTCGATCTTCAGGACGTTACCGGCCTGCGTTACCTGAACGCAGTTCGAAATATGGTCGGCCTGATAGAGCGTCGCAATGCCGATAGCGCTCTCTCGCCCGGTGATCGAAACTTCGACCATTCTGCCGTCGTCGAGGATATGAAACTCCGAGATCACAGCCGATTCAGGAAAATAAACATATTCCAGTTCGTCATCCTGCTGGAAAAGAAACTGTTCCTTCGCGACGAACATTCTTCGCAGATGCGGACGTAGAACATCGAAGAGCCGTTTCGGCAACGAATTCAAAATGAAATTTTCGGTCGACGTTACCGGACTTGAAGCGTTCGAAGTCTGGCGTTTTTTCTGCAGCGATTCGCTGCCGTTCTTACGGCCGATATTGTATGAACTACCGCTCTCCGACGGGTAAAATCCATTGTTATTTGCTGTGTGTGAGTGTAAAGTTTCCATTATGCCCTCCCAAGTTTTCGGTCAAAGTTAGTGATTTAATACCTGTCACATTTGGGGTCGGCGACAGTCCGTAAGAATGGTCCCGGGTAGATGTCGGATCAAGAGAACTCGCTTCCTGTCCGAGCTCCGTTGTCTCAAGTTCGGCTTCTACCAAAGGACAAACCAACATCGAAGTAACTCCTTTCTACTTATCAAGTGGGCAAATTGTCAGCAATACCTTCGAAGTGGGAACGACACCGAGTTGAAGAGGGATTGCTCCCTCTTCGGTCCCCCTTGAATATCGGTGTCTCGCTTTTGATCCGAGCGGTCTTGTTCCTGATTCACCACCCGATGAGCCAACCATCCGAACCTTTCGCGATGAAGCAAGTATGAACTGAAGCGATTCTCGGGAATATTGGGAACTTGAGTTTTGTTTATAGGGACATTCCCTAAAGCGTTAGGGGGGTAAATGCAGACAAAAAAAAGTAGAGTGCCCATCGCAAGACACTCTACCTAACGCGCATCCAACGCGTTCCAGCCAACATAGTCGAGGAGCCAAACCGAAAAGCGACATTAGGATGTCTAGAGGTCGGTTTGTGGATGAATTATTTATCTCATTTCGGTGTTTTCGGAACAATAAGAATATTCCGCAATTCGCATAGGGAAAATCCCTTAGTCGTCCTGCAGCCAATTTTGGAGGATCGCGTACTTTACGATATCTATCCGGCTTGTTATGCCCAGCTTTCGCATCGCATTCGCCTTATGTGCTTCAACTGTTTTGACGCTCAAGCTCAGCCGTGTCGCGATCTCCTTATTGCTGTAACCAAAGGCGATAAGCTTCAAGACCTCGCTCTCGCGGTTTGAAAGGTCCCCATGGTTCTCCCCGCGAAGCGACTCGGTCTTGCTTGCGTATCCACCCAAAACCTTCTGAGTAAGGCTGGGATCGAGAAACGAGTTGCCGTTACCGATCGTTCGAATAGCGTTTATAAGTTCTGAGGGTGCGCTTTGCTTCAGCACATAACCGCTCGCACCGGCAGCGATCAACTGGCGAAGATAACCGTCGTCCGAATGGCGTGTGAGCGTTAGTATCCTGCTCTTCGGAAATTTATTACGAAGCTGCTTGGTCGCTTTTAGGCCATTCAGAACCGGCATCGAGATGTCCATTACGATCAGGTCCGGCTGCAGTTTTTCGTACATAGCGATCGCGGTCGCGCCATCGCCTGCCTCGCCGATCACTTCCATATCCGGCTGACCGTCCACAAGTAGTTTTATGCCCTCGCGAACTGTTTGATGGTCCTCCGCAATTAACACCCTTAATTTCTCGTTCATATGTTTCCGTTCAGATCTGATTTCTCAACCGGTACTCGAACAAAAATAGTTGTCCCGCGGCCGGGGGAGGATTCGATCTCTGTTTGGCCGTTTATCAGCGATGCTCTCTCACTCATACCGGTCAGGCCAAGGCCCTTCCCGCTTTTTCGCCTCTGGCTGGCATCGTTTTTATCAAAACCGACGCCGTCATCCTCTACGATCAATATCACGTCCTTTCCAGTGCGTTCGACAATGACATTTACCTTCGTCGCTTTCGCGTGTTTTACGATATTGTTCAACGCTTCTTGAGCGATCCTGTAAAGGTGTGTGTCGGCGTCCTTGTCCAGTTGAAATCTGGCCATTCCAGCCGATTGAAACTCGGCGTCGATGCCATAGTGCCGGGACCATTCATGAACGAATGTGGCAATTGCGTCGACAACTCCAAACTCCTCTATCGCAGACGGACGAAGTTCCCAGGCAAGAAAACTGACTTCGGAGTCGAGCAATTGGGCTATCTCCTGTAGCCGAGTTGTACGGGATTGAAGCTCTTTGTCCTTGCCGACAACTTCGCGCAGCGATGCGATCTTGAGCCTGAGCGCCGTCAACCTCTGCCCAAGCTGGTCGTGAAGGTCGCGAGCGATCCGCTGACGCTCATCTTCCTGACTAGTTACAAGGCGTTTCAGTAATTCGATCTTTTGTTCTTCGGCGGCTTTTCGTTCATTGATCTCCGCGGTCAACGCCGCGTTCGCTTCGGCAAGCTCGCGGGTTCGATCCAGGACGCGCATCTCCATTTCATCGTGGGCGCGCTGGAGGGCTTCGGCGTTCCGTTTTCGTTCCGTTAGGTCGGAAGCGATCTTGGCGTATCCCGCGAGGTCGGGTCCTACGTAGAGCGGTACCATCGTACCGCTGGCAAAGAAACGAGTTCCGTCCTTTCTTACTTGCCACCGTTCATCTGAAGCACGACCGGCTTCGTGCGAAAACCGCATTTCCTTGATCGGAACTGCCTTCGAGACGTCTTCAGGAGTAAAAAGCATTTCGTAAGAACTTCCGACGATCTCCGATTCGTTATAACCGTAGATATTCTGCGCCCCAGGATTCCAAGATTCGATCATGCCATCGTTGTCGGTCGAGAATATGGCGTAATCTGTAAAACTCTCGGTCAGGAGACGCATTCTTTCCTGGCTGGACCGCAAAAGATCCGTCGATTTTTGCAGGTCGCTAAGATCGCTGACGAGAGCATAGAATCCAACAACACGGCCATCCGGCGCTTTATCCGGCACGTACGATACGTGCACAAACCGCCGCCCGGCAACCTCATAATCGATCCAACCGTCGAATGAGATCTCTTGCCCGGCAAGAGCTTCCATGACGTGAGGCTCAATGGCTGCGTAGGCGCCCTCTCCAAGCAAATCACCAAGCTTTTTGCCGATGAATTCTTCGGGCGGTAAACCGAACCATTCAGAGTACTGCCGATTTACAAACTGGTAACGCTCCTCATCATCGATGTAGGAGACCAGGGCCGGAATGGCATCGGTAATAAGTCGAAGCTGATTTTCGTTCGCTCGTAGTTTTTCCTGCGCCTGTTTGCGGTCTTCGATATCGAGTGCCGTACCGATCCAGTAGAGTACCTGGCCATCTTCGCCGACCATTTGCTGGGCGCGTGCGTACACAGTTCTATAAGTACCGTCCCTATGCAGGAGCGGCACATCTGATTCGTAATCGGTTTTATTTAACGCAGCGGCGCGCCATTTTCGGAGTTCGGCATGTTGAGCGTCGGGATGGATCGAGCGTGACCAGCCATCGCCAAGTAATTCTTCAAGGCGTTTCCCCAAAAAATCCTGACCATATTGATTTACATATGTGATCGAGCCATCTGGTGTGCTCATGAAAACGAACTGGGGCGAGAGCTCAGTAAGCACGCGGTATCTTTCCTCAGAAATCGCAAGTGCATCGGCGGCTTGTTTTCGCGAAGTGATATCTGTGAAAAGAACTGCTACCCGACGGCTGAAGGCATCTCCAAGATGAAATGCATAAACTTCAAAGAAACGGTTCAGTCCCTTGTATTCACCTGTAAAGCGGACTGGCACACCCGTGACTGCAACCTTTCCATAATTGTCGAGCCAGTGTTCTTCGATCTCAGAAACGAACTCTAACATCCGTTTACCAACCACATCGTGCAT
>JBJMGN010000101.1:0-11068 GCA_045807885.1 Pyrinomonadaceae bacterium
AAAAATCGGGAGTTAAACAACGTATCGAGGTGATGGTCAGCTGTGCCAAATGCGGCGAGGGAACCACGGTCCCGTTTTACCCATCGCAGGGCAGACCCGTTTATTGCAGGTCATGTTTCCTGGAATTAAACCCATCCATTCTTAACGGTAATATGCACGCCGAGGGTTAGTATCTTAACCACCAACGTGCACGCTCGGTCTCAATTCGGGATCGGGTTCCGCCTGTCGCAGGATTTCCCGCGTGACTGGAGCCGTATCACCCTCACCAAGCAGGATGTAGCGGGCTAGGTACATGATCGGGTTACCTTCACTCCACCCAAAATACACGTGCGGAATCTTTTTGGTCTTTTCACGCAGGTGCAGTAAGAATCCGGCTATGCCATTTGGAACCGCAGGCGCTTGGGTTCTAAGGACTTTGTAACCGTCGATGTCAAAGCCGTGCACCATCAATTTACCTTTGAATTCTGAGGCATCACCGGGTTCGATCTCGAAAAATACGATCTGCTCCGAAGACGGAATATGATTATCGATCCGTTTCTCATGTTCCTTGAACCTGTATTCCGAGACGTCTCCCGTCTCTCGCCTGTTTGCTACGATTCTTAGGTCACCTTCCTGTGCGAGCTCCGAAATGATCCGGTCGACTTCTTGATCAAGTTCGATCTTCTCAATTCGCACTTCAGTTGAACGCAGGGCGCGCGAAACGAATGAAACAACCACGATCGAAATAATAAATAACGAAGCTATTTTCAGCCCGTCGGGCCGCTCGAACATATTTACGATCGTCGTATAGGCAAAGACGAGAGCAATAAAGCCATACGCCCATCTCCATTTGCTTTGTCGCGTCCAAGCGAACATCGTGACCGCAAACGCCGCCGACGACATTAAGACCAAAACGCCAGTCGCGTAGGCTCCGCCCTGAGCGTCGACATCAGCGTCGAAGATAAACGTGATCAGGAAACAAATCGCGGTGATCACTAGCACTAGCGGCCTGTTTGCCCTCGCCCATTCTGGTGCCATTCCATAACGGGGCAAGTAGCGCGGGACTATATTGAGTAGTCCCGCCATCGCAGAAGCACCAGCAAACCAAAGAATAAGGATCGTACTTAGGTCGTAGACTGTTCCGAAGATCTCACCTAGATATTTATGCGAAATGAATGCGAGAGCTCGCCCGTTCGCATTGCCTGCGTCTTTCATAACACCTGAAGAAGTCTCAGTAGCCGTGCAAGCGCAGAAATCAGAAACGTCCTGTGCAGTGATGGACGCGCAATCGATTCGGGCGCAAAACTCTCTAGGCGGTATCAATACACTCGTCACGAAGCTGCTCGCAATCAGCATTACGCTCATGATCAATGCTGCGGTGATCAATAGCTTTCGGGTGTTTTCTATTCGATTCGGACTTTTGACGAGTGGCATTACCGCCACACCGGTTTCAAACCCGGAAAGTCCAAGCGCAAGCTTTGGAAAAACGATCAGCGATAGGGCAATGACAGCGGCGAAGCCGGTCAAGCCACCAGAAGTTTTTGTTGCGAAAATGGCAGTTTTCCAATTATTCAATAACGAGGGATGCGTGAATACTTCGTATAACCCGACTCCAATCGTTATCGAATTCAAGATCAGGTAAATACCGACCAACACCACTGCGATACCGATCGCTTCTCGGAACCCTTTAACGAATACCGCCCCCAGAAGCGTTATCAAAACGAGCGTTACCCAAATCGGATGCTCGAGAAAGGGCATTGTTACCTGAACGAACGGATTCTCGAGGACGTGGGCGGTAGCATCAGCGGCGGACAAAGTGATCGTGATGACAAAGTCAGTAGCAACAAAACCCAGGAGTATTAGTACGACGAGCTTCCCTTTCCATCGCGCAAAAAGCGTTTCCAGCATTGCGATCGAACCTTCGCCGTGAGGGCTTTCACGCGCTACCTGGTTGTATATCGGCAATGCCCCGAATAGAGTCAAGAGAACAAGCACCAACGTTGCGATAGGGGATAGAAACGAAGCAGCAAGAAACGCAATCCCCGGCTGATATCCCAAAGTCGAGAAATAATCGACGCCGGTCAAGCACATCACTTTCCACCACGGATGTTTATGAGGGTGTTTGGAAGTGCTGCCGTTTGGCAACTCCAGATCCGGCCGCTCATTGTTAATCCACTTGGACCACCAGCCGTTCTTTTTGTTCTGCATGGTTTAAAATGCGAGCAGCCGCAAATGCAAGTCATTGCAAATGCGGCCGGCTCAATCGCCAGTCGATAATGGCTCGTCTTCCAGTACGCCTGCGAGGTTAGCTGACGGGCTGGAATTTGGAAGTATTCCGCGAAACGCTTAGCCCCAAATTTTGGTTCCCCCGTGGTGCGTTCGTTCCAAATGCACCTTCGGCAATCTAATTGTCAAAGTCGCAAATATACGCCTCTGAATCACCAATTGCAAGCGAGGAAATGCGCGATTCAGCCACCCACATGCACGCTCGGGCGAAGCTCTGGATCCTCTTCTGCTTGTCGTAATATTTCACGTGTCACTGGAGCCGTATCTCCTTCTCCGAAAAGGATATAACGGGCAAGGTACATGATCGGGTTCCCTTCGCTCCACCCAAAATAAACGTGCGGTATTTTTCCTGTGTTATCGCGCAGGTAAAGCAACAAAGCCGCGATCGCGTTGGGCACTGCTGGCGATTCGGTCCTTAGTATCTTGTAACCATCAACGTCTACACCCTTAATAAAAAGTCCACCCGCAAACTCCGAAGCATCACCTACGTCGATCTCATAAAACAAGATCGGGTCTGTCGAAGGTATATGGTTGTCGATACGTTTTTCGTGTTCCTTAAAACGGTATTCAGAAACGTCACCTGTTTCTCGCCGATTCGTGACGATGCGGATATCACCGTCGGCAACCTCCTCAAGAAATTCCTGAGCTTTCTGATCGAATTCGATCTTATCGATTCGAATCTCGGTCGTCCGTAGTGCCCGTGAGACGAATGAAGTGAGGATGATTCCAAAAATAAATAGCGAAGCGATCTGGATGCCATTCGGTTGTTCGACCATGTTCACAATGGTCGTGTAAATGAATACGATCGTGATCAAAAGAAATGCGATCCATTTTTTTTCCGCTTGGCGTCGCGCAGAGATCGTAACTGCTAACGCTGCCGACGTCATTAGTACGAGCACTCCGGTCGCATATGCGCCACCCTGTGCAGTTACATCGGCTTGAAAGAGGATGGTGACGGCAAAACAAATACCGGTGAATACCAATACAAGAGGGCGTGTTGCCCGGGCCCAGTTAGGGGCCATTCCGTATCGCGGAAGATATCGCGGAACTATATTCAGCAAGCCTGCCATCGCGGAGGCTCCGGCGAACCAAAGAATCAAGATTGTCGAGATATCGTAGGCGGTCCCATACCCAGACCCAAGAAATTCGTGCGAAATATATGAAATAGCGCGGCCATATGCTTTACCGCCTTCTTCGATCTCCGAAAACGGGACCAGCATCGTGGTGATAATGCTGCTTCCAATAAGGTAAAAGCTCATTATGACGGCTGCCCCCGTCAATAACTTCTTGCCGTTTCGAATTCGGCCGTCAAGTTGCGCCTGCACATCTGGGTCCGCATCGGCTTTAACAAATGTCGAAAGATGGATAGGTTCCGAGGGATCTTTCGGATTTGCCACGCCACTTTCGATCAAAGGCATCACAACAACACCTGTTTCGAATCCTGACAAACCAAGTGCGAGTTTCGGGAACAAAAGCATCGCCGTAGCTGCCAACATCAATACATTGCCGTTTACGCCTGGGTGGGCCCACAGAAGGTTTTGCCAGTTTCCTAGAACCTCCGGATTCAGAAAGAAAACGTGATAAAAGCCGACTGAAATGGTTATTAAATTAAAAACCAGAAATAAAGCAACTATTACGACAGCGATCCCGATTGCTTCATTAAACCCCTTAAGAAAAACAAGGCCCAAAAGCAGAATCAGGCCGAGGGTCACAAAAACCCGATGGTCAAGAAAAGCAAGATGCTCTTCAACATATGGATTTTCGATTATGTGAGCCGTGGCATCGGCGGCCGACAAAGTTATCGTAATGATGAAACTGGTAGCCACGAATCCGAGGAGGGCCAGAACAAGCATTTTTCCCTTCCAACGAGATAAAAGCTTTTCGAGCATCGAAATCGATCCGTCACCATGCGGACTTTCTTCCGCGACCCGATGATACATCGGCAGGGCCCCAAAAAGTGTCAGAAGCACCAGTACAAGCGTTGCAAAAGGTGAGATCGCCCCCGCGGCCAGTATCGCAATGCCGGGCTGATATCCAAGTGTCGAGAAATAATCAACGCCGGTTAAGCACATGACTTTCCACCAAGGATGTTGAGAATGTCGACCTGCATGTTCGTGCGGTCCCTCGATCTCTTCGACCTGGTTAAAAAGCCACTTTTTGAATCCGCTTTTACGCTTGCCGTTCATCGATAAAAAACCGCAGGTTTTTCGTACTGCGGTATAAATGAAATTTTATACGTTATGCCTTAATCGATGAGGATAATGCTGTGCCAGGCCGTTTCATACCAAGCGTACAGTGTACGCGAGCACTTCACGGGTCAAGTACGGTTTCATACATCAGACAATGAAAATGGGCGACGTCTCCCACTCCGTCGCCCGATTTGGCCACAAGTCCTCACCCCTCGTGGCCGGATGTTCACCGGGGAGGTGAACATCCCGATTATCTCTGGCAGTTTCTGAAATTGCAAGATTTTTGTTGCGGCGGCTCGTTTGGTTAACGTAAGTTACTGAGCGAATTGCATTTATTCGACCCAAACAGAGCCGACGAAGTAATTTCTGACGCCGTTTTGGTTTTCGGCGAAGAGGCTGTACTGACCTGGTAGTACCGAAGAATCTATGATCATCTCAAATCCCAGCGACGGAATTCCACTTGCAAATTCGCGCGATTCCAAATTCAGGGGTATCAAACTGATCTTTGGATTTGTGGATCCAAATAACATTTCACTTTTTAACCCTTTGCCCGCGAGTGCTATCCGGTAAAACTGACCTCTAGTCACACGAACTGCTCGCTTCGCAACCTGCCCTGCGAAGCTAAGGTATTCCAAACTGAATGTAGCCGTCTTTCCTAGTTGAACCGGGGCTACCCGATACGTCGTTGCTCCCGATGCATCAACGATACCAAGGTGTGCTGCAGACATTTGAGACATTTGCTCATCATCTGACGCATTAGGCTGCACCAAAACCTCATAACGGCCGGTTTCTAGACCACGAAATTCGAAGATGCCCTCCGAGTTTGATTTCACCATCTGAACCAAAACACCAGTTCGCGGGTTTTGAAGCCAAACATTTGAGGACGGAATTGTTTTCCCCTTAATTACTGCGCAGCATTCCAGGATTGCTGGATTTGTGCCGTATAGCCCCCGAATCTTTGTTATATCGTCTAAGGCCAAGGTGTTTGGTCGGGCGTCGAAGGAACCGATGTTGTTTTTAGATATACCATCGTTCATCGTTGCGGATGGAACATTCGAATGTCTAAGCCCTAACAAATGACCGATCTCGTGCGTAAATATGGTTTCTAGATCGTAAGTACCTACCGAACGGTCCGACGAATACTGTTGGTAGGGGTTTAGTACAACGTCCGCCTCGTTGATATTGCCTTTTACGTCAAGAAAAACACGTGTCAATGCCGGAGCGTTAACAGAGTCATCAGTAAACGCTTGAAGATTTTCCGGTTCGTTACCGATCGTAATGACGTTTACCCCGTCACCAACCGACCCTGGTGGACTGATCGTGGTCACGTCCGTTGAAACGATCTCAAAGTCGACATTCGCGACGTCTTCCCATTTTTGTAGGCTTTGAAGAATGGCTTCTTTGACTGCGCTGCCAGACCTAATTCCATTTCCAAAAGCGGAGAGAGAAGGTGAGATTGCTATCTTAATCCGGCCTTTAGGCCAGCGAAACGCATGATTCGGCAGCCCAGACGCGTTTTCATATCCTACCGCCGGAAAAATCGCTGCAGCGATGACAAAAATGAAGGATGCTATCTTTAGTCCGAGAGACATACGGACGGAAGTATTTCACGATTCATCAATGACATCACGCCCGACATTTTCCAGGTCGGCGAATGCCACGATCAAGAGCAAAACAACAAGTGAAAGAGTCGCAAGCACGTAAAGAACCGGAATAAGTTCGAGGTAGATCAATACACCGGTTATGACTACAGTAACTCCACACCAAAAGAGTGCGATCGAGCGACGTCCAAAAGATTTTCCAAACAATGCCATTTAATTAATATTCCCCGGAGTTGAACTCCAGGTTATATTCAAACAAAATATCGACAATTGCTCAATTACAGAATAATAGACGACTTCAAATGCCAAAAGGTTACTCAATTATCTTCACCGGCAACCGCAGTCGACGTTCCGTGTCAGAGTTCTCGTCCTCAATAACAGGGGGTAAGCGTCTTGCAGGGCGTCCCTTATACGGAACGTCGATTATGTCAAAAGGCCGAAGCCTCACGTCATCAGCCTGATTCGCCAATATTTTTGCTAGATCGACCGCAATTACGGACGTTCCGCCATCCCTGCGAAAAATGTTGATCTTGTTTTGAATCGCGTCCTTTAGAATTCCTCCAGACGAATCAATAGCACGTCTAACTGTTAATTCGGGTCGGAAATCGATTTTACCCTGAGTCGCGACCGCCCCAAGTAAATACACCGGCGACGCCTCGGTTACAACAATCAAATCGCCGCTGACAATGACCGGGTTGGCCTTTTCATCTCCGCTAAGCAATTCAGGGATCCGTATTTTGAACAATCGAGCGTCATTGCCGCTGCTCCCTAAATCTAGGCAACTGAGTCCTGCCGGACGTGAAATAAGGATCTCGCCGCTGGTCCGGTCAGTCATGCCGCCCGCATTTATGATTATCTCATTCAACCGCGCATTTCGACGCATTTGCATGCGCAGCGGCGTTTTAACCGCTCCGTCGATAATCGCCAAAGCGCGTTTGGATCGGTCGATAATTCTTACCTCGACCTTCGGCTCGCGCAAAATCGTCGAAAGCTCCTTTGTAACATCAAAGGCAATTGCGTCGACGGTTCGGCACTGACCACGGACCACGTTCGGCAATTTCTCGAAACTGTCGATGAATCCCTCGGGATTAAGGCTTCCGCGCCAATCGTACTCGACAAATCCCTTTACATGAATATCGATCAAATCACCTTGATGTACCAAGTCGATAAAGCCCGGAGGCGGCAAAGACTTTGAATCTTTAACCGATTGCCCGGCAATCGCCTTAGAAAAAAACATCAAATGAAGTGTCAGGAGAACAAAAACAGCGGCGTAGGCGGGGCATTTTAAGTGGAAAGCAAGATTCACAGAATTCGGTCGCGCGCCTCAAGTTTGTTTTGCTTTCCGGCTCTTAGAACGCAAATTCGTTTTTGACGAAACGGTACCGGGAACGGCAAAACCTCGAAATTCAAGGTTGCAGTTATCGCACAAAAGGTTGTATCTAAATAGAAAACGTAGCCATATCGGTGTTCGCCGATAACCGCGTCTAATTCGCTTACTTCGGCAAACTGGGCAACGTTGAGAGATCATTCGATTATGTCCCGTATTCAAAGAATCTGAAATCAACCTGGCTGTCGAGACAGCTATCGCTCCGGTTCCAGGTCCGCAATTGCAGCTTCGATCTGCACTTTTATATCAAAAAACGAACCAATTTCGGTCTCATGCTCAATAAAAAATAAAGCATCTTTATACTTTTCGATTGCTGCATTATGCAACCCAGCTAACGCAAGGTGTTCAGCATCCGAGATCATACCGGAGACACGGATCGAACAAAGCACTTCGTCCAGAAGTATCGCCGAGGAACTGAGTTCCTTTTCCTCCGGATACCGTTCGAGAGCAAATTCGATCGCACGTTTCGCTTTTCGAGCAAACTCAGCTCGCTTCTCTGCGTTTTCTGCATCTCGAGCCTCACTGGCAAGTGATCGCGATTCGATTTCCGCCCACTTCAGCACGTGCCATTTGTGAAGCTTCAACGCTTCACCGTTCCCGCGAATCAATGCTTTAAGCCGCGGCGAATCCGGATGTATATTCGGAATTTCGGCCGAGATGATCGACCTGTATTCCTCACATAATTCGAAAACCTCTTTGTGGGCGGCGCTCAACCGGCTAAATACCTTTGCCGCTTCCGATTTCTTACGGATGTGGTCCAAAGCAGTCGAATTCATCTCAAGCGTGAATTTCGATGAGCGTTGATCGTTGGATACAGGAACCGGATTTCGCAAATTTGCATCTAATCGATTCCGTTCGATTATGTATCGTTCTCTGGCATGCCGAAGCACTACTTCGCGAACAAATACTCCTGCAATCAAAATGCCGCTAGCGGTCAACCCCGCAGCGACAAGTTCCGGCTCACGATCGCCGTTGCTGAATATACCGACGACTAAAAAAAAGCTCGCAACGGCAATTGCGGCGATAAGAAAGTAAAAACTCGAGGCCGGCAGCCAAAACGGCCGTCGTACCGATCTCTTCTTTGGGAGTAATGCCTGAGTGCCCATTTTCGACATTACAAGTCTGCGATACTGTAACTTAAGATTCGACGCAAACAAAATCCTCTGCTATGGTGTAAAACTATATTTCTTTTTCGGGAAATCGTGCGTTCTTTTTGATCTGACCCCAGGAAATGAGCAAAAGGAATTCTAAAAAACAGGTTCGTCCAGTTTTCGACTCTATTCGAAAGCCAACTGCTCCGAACTCGCAGAGGTTCGGAGATGATCGGCCAGAAGAGAAAGTTCATCCTTCTGGCAGAAAGGTCAAACATAAGAACAGGCCCGAACAAACAGTTCAACCAGACGATGTTTAACAAGAAACCCACTAATGGACAAGCTAACGGCACGAATCTTTGGGCTCGACCTGAAATGCAAGTGACATTTCGGGCTGAGATAATGCCGGGTAAGGACCGTGAAGAACGGACATTTCGTGTGCGAGAGGTTCGATCCAATGGTCGTGTGACCCTCCACGATTTCCCAGACGAACACCTCGAAGGTGAATTTGAACCTCTAAACTTTAAACGCAACACAGCTAAATAGTTCAAAGATCGTATTCTCTGTTTGGCCGCAGCACTTCAACGCCGGAGATTTTCAATGAACGCAACTGATCGATTACAAGGTCGCGATTAGCTGGTTTAATGTTAATTGCAAAAATCGGAATATCGGTCAAGCGGAATTTCGTGAGCTCTGCCGACAAGCGAGCCGGCGTCAAATGATGCGAGATCGAAGCTAATTCTTCAAATTCATTTGGAAAGGCGCATTCAATCAGCAGTGCCGATAGGCTTGCACATTCATTAACTTCCTTCCAAAACTCGGACATCTCAGCCGTATCTCCAGTGATCGCGATCGTGGCTGAGCCATTATCTATTATAAATCCCGATGACGGTACTTTATGGTTAACTGCGAGCGCCCGAACATTTAAGTGCTTGACAGGAAATGGCTGCCCCAATTCAAATTCGTGATACTCGATCACTTTTCCAAAACGATTAGTCAGTTCAGAAAATCTCGGATAGATCGTCCAATTAAAAATAAATTTTTCGAGTGTCTCGATAACCTGACCTTCTGCATGAACGCGGATCGGTTCAGTAAGTGTTGAAAAAAGATCGTCAATAAACAGCGGAAGACCTGCTATGTGATCTAAATGCGCATGCGACAGAACCACGTCGCGAATGTTTTCGCGTTCGAAATCATTCGCGGCAAACGCGAGGCTCCCGGCGTCGAATGCCACACAGCCGTCGATGACAAAACTTGAAAAGTGCTGTTTTTCGGAAGCCTTTCCATCACCATCGAAGGTACTGGGTAAAAGTCGCAACTTCATCGGTCTATCTCGCGCAGGTCAATGCCCGGCCGCCATCGATCGAATATGTAGCTCCCGTGATCCATTTTGCGTTTTCGGAAGCCAGGAAATAGACAAGTTCTGCAACTTCGCTGGGCTCACCTGCCCGTCCCAAGGGATGAGTGTTTTTAGCGTTGTCCAAAAATTTACTGTAGTCGGCATCATTCATCCCGCTTCGTTTGTGGAGGTTGGTGACGACAACTCCAGGATTCACGGCGTTGACACGAATTCCCTTAGGAGCTAACTCCAGCGCCGAACATCGAGTTAGCTGATCGACGGCTGCTTTGGAGACGCAGTAAGCGAGCACATTCGGAAATGATCGTAGGCCTGTAACGCTGGAAACATTAACTACATTCCCTTTCGTTTTCTCAAGATAGGGCACACATTTCTGCATTAAATAAAACACCGACCGAACGTTGATGTTCATCATCCTGTCCCATTCGTCGATCGTAGTATTTTCAATATTGCCGCCTTTAATAATTCCGGCAGAATTCACGAGTACATCTATCTTTCCGAAGTGTTGAATTGTTTCCGAAAGTAACCGATCGAGCTGTGTAAATTCGGTAACGTCCGCCAAATGAATTCGAAGCGTTCCGGGCTGGTCACGCGCTTCGTCGCGCAGGGACGCGAGTTCGGATTCATTCCGGCCAACGGCTACAACCGTCATACCTGCCCGAGCAAATTCGATAGCCGTAGCGCGCCCAATGCCGCTGCTTGCGCCTGTTACAATTGCGACTTTCCCTTCCATAAGTTGTGGTTCGAGATGAACGCGTTCTAGAATACCAATCGCTTTTCAGGTCAAGCAAATGACGTAGGTCGTACTCGTTTTTTGCCGAGAATAAAAGAGGCAGCCCAATTCAGGGCTGCCTCTTGCACGTTGCCGTGTCGCAAATTCAATTTAAGTAGTTTGCGGTCGTTTTCGGAAAAGATTGTCAAACCCCATCCGCGCTTCTTCGCGTTTTCGGTCCTGAAGGTCGTTAACCCAATTTGAGACGTTCGCTACCATTTCACGTGCCGCAACCCTTCGTGTTCGGTTTTCGTCCGAAATCGAGACGTTTTCTTTTTTTACAAAACCCTTTTTTATTACCTTGATCTTCATATTACAGTACGTTTCCCTGTTTCTTTCGTTTTCGACCTTAACTACGCAATTATGCACTGCAATCACTGTGCCGTAATTTGACGAGTCGATCCCG
>JBJMGN010000102.1:0-6721 GCA_045807885.1 Pyrinomonadaceae bacterium
TTCGCTGACGACCTGCTCGACACCGCGTTCCTTATCAAAGAACTCGCGTTTTTTTTAGGAGGCGCGCCTTTCAGCCTCGAACGAGCGGTTCGGATTTGCAAGGATCGCGTCAATTATCGAGGGCGCTTGGATCAGAAGCTGCTGGTTTTGCGAAATAAGCTCGAGCACGTTCGCGCTCGGTGTCGCCTTTGCAAGCTCTTCAACGGCCGAAACCGGCGTTTTCGGATTGACGAGAAGTCCTTCGTAAATCTTATGAGCAAGCCCCTCTCGACGGGCAACATATTGCAGCACGCTCGTTGCCGCGTCATCCGAACGCACGTATGCATCGAGCAAGCGTTCGTCCATCGAAGTAAGCGTCTCTTTCGAATTGGATGACAGCTCGTTATCGCCCGATCGCGAAAGCGCGACGAGGACCTCAAACAGATCATTTTGAGGAAGAGGCAGAATACCTCGCGATGCGGCGACCTGCGCGGGCCGCGGCGCGGAGCCTTCGAGCAGAGCTCGGACAACGGGGTTAGACGATTCGATCAACGTAGTCATCGCGTGAAGAAATGTTTGCGGGAATACTGAGCGGGGTGCCGCAAATACGGCACAGTTAAACCAATGTTACCACAATCGCGAAGTTCCTTGACTAGAATGTTCACATAACGTCTAATAAAATCTGCCGTCTAAACCCTTGGCCAGGCTGGTTTTATTTTATTTCTTACTTTTCTTTTGAATAAATAATGATCCGAAACGATTTGGAAAAACTGATCGCCGAAAAGCGCGCGTGTGTTGGTGTTGTCGGCCTTGGCTATGTCGGCCTCCCGCTGATCGTCGAATTTTGCCTCAAGGGATTAAAGGGCATCGGCTTCGAAGTTGACACAAAGAAGGCCGCAGACATTAACGCGGGCCGTTCTTATATAGTCGATGTTCCCGACGAAAATGTTAAGAAATGCGTCGATTCCGGCAACCTCACCGCAACGACCGAATTCAGCCGCCTGGCGGAATGCGACGTGATCATCATTTGTGTTCCCACACCGCTTCGAAAGACAAAAGACCCGGATATGTCGTTCATACTTTCTGCGGGTGAACAGATAAGAAAGTATAAACGAAAGGGGCAGTTGATCATTCTCGAATCGACGACCTATCCGGGCACGACAGACGAAGTTTTGCAGCCGATCCTCGAAGACGGAGGATTCAAGCTCGACGAAGATTTTCTGCTCGCTTTTTCGCCCGAACGTGTCGATCCGGGCAATCCGCAGTTTCAAACGCACAACATTCCAAAGGTCGTCGGAGGCGTTTCTAAAGATTCGACCGACATCGCGGCGCAATTATATGGCCTGATCGTTGATGATGTTCACGCGGTTTCATCCGCCCGTGTCGCGGAGGCTTGCAAGCTTTGGGAGAATACCTACCGCGCGATCAACATAGGGATGGCGAACGAGATGGCAAAGCTTTGCAATGCGCTCGGTATCGACACATGGGAAGTTGTACGCGCTGCGGCGACGAAGCCATTTGGATTCATGCCGTTCTATCCCGGCCCGGGCATCGGCGGCCACTGCATCCCGCTCGACCCACATTACCTTTCATGGAAGGCGCGGCAGCACGGCTTTGATTCGCAGTTCATAAGCTTGGCGGAACAGATAAATTCCGGAATGCCAGAGTATGTAGTGAAGCTCGCTTCTTCGGCACTCAATAAGAATAAGAAAGCCTTGAACGGCTCAAAAATTCTAGTGCTCGGCGTCGCTTACAAAAAAGATATCGACGACATGCGGGAGTCGCCTGCTCTTTCGATCATTGACCTCCTTCGGGCAAAGGGCGCGGAGGTTGTGTATCACGATCCTTTCGTTCCGGAAGTTACTTTCGATCACTCATATACGATTGGCGAAGCGGAGCCGCTGACAAATACAGAGCTCACCGACGACCTTCTTCGTGAATGCGACTGCACGATCATCTGCACCGAACATTCGGATGTCGATTACAAAAAGGTCTGCGAGCTTGCACCATTGATCGTGGATACGCGTAACGCGTTAAATGAAGAGATTCGTAACGGCAGCTCGGCGAAAATTGTAAGATTGTAAGAATTCGACTCAAGAATGCACGAAAGACGCAAAACATCGATTTTGCGTCCTTCGTGCTTTTTAGCGATTTGAATACTCCTACTTTGTCGGCTCCATCGGATAGCCGGCGTCTCTCCATGCCTTTGCTCCGCCTAATAACGCGAATGAATCCTTAATTCCTTTCTTTTGTAGTTCAGCAACCAAACTGGCGCTGGTGTGTTCGTTCGCTCAGGAACAGTAGGCTATTATCCGTTTGCCTTTGGGGATCGAGTCGAATTTCGATTCGAGGTCCGGTACCGTGATGTTGATAGCACCCGGAATATGGCCGGCATCGAATGCAGCTTTTGGGTGCGTGTCGATGAACGTAGCAGTTTTATCATCGAAGGCTTTTTTTGCGTCGGCTAGAGAAATGCGCGGAGCCTCGTCCCCTTCCGTCTTAGTTGCTGCAGGAGGCACAGGCGTGGGCGATTTGCTGATCCCGATCGGTTCTGCGATGTCCGTGCACGCTGCGATCGCAAACAGACCGGCGATCGCGGCCAAAATTACAAAACTACGTTTTAACTTCTTCATAACTACTTCTAAATTAGGCTTCGTTAAATGCTTCGAGGACTTCGCGGGCATGTTCGTCTACATTCACTTTATCAAAAACATGCGCGATCTTGCCTTTTTCGTCGATGAGAAATGTGGTCCGCTGGATGCCCATATATTTCTTGCCGTACATCGACTTCTCCACCCAGACACCGTATTTCTGCACCACATCTTTCCCAGTATCGGCCACTAGATCGAAATTGAGACCATATTTCGATCGAAACTTTTGATGTGATTTTTCACTGTCGGTCGAAACGCCCAGAAGCTTGATATTCTTTTTGTCGAATGTGTCGTTCGCATCCCGGAACGAGCATGCTTCCTTGGTTCAGCCAGGTGTGTCGTCTTTTGGGTAAAAGAACAAGACGACCTTTTGACCCTTAAAATCCGAGAGTTTGATCGGGTTTCCATCCTGGTCTTTCGATGTGAAATCCGGTGCCTTGTCGCCTGCTTTGAGCATAAACCTCCGAGAATCTTTTGCTAGGATTGTAGCAAAGGCAGAACCGCCTGCGTTAGCGGGCGGCCAGCTCGTCATAATGAGACCTCTTTCAGAAAGTAAAGCGCTTCAAGTATTGAACAAGATCCGATCGGGGTTTACTTCCATCATTCAGCGCAGATATGAACATTGCGCCGCACCGTGTACGTCGTGCAAAACGCCCGGAGCTTGCTGTCTCGACGAGCATTTCGTGAATGTTCGAATAACGCGGCTCGAAGCGAAGGCTATAGACGAAGCACTGAAATCATTGCCGCCGGAAATGACAGAAAAAGTCTGTCTTCGGATCGAAAATGCTATCGAAAAATACGATTTGAGCGAGCCGCTGTCGGAAACCTACGCTTGCCCGCTTTTTGAAAAGGGAATCGGCTGCCTCGTACATGAAACAGCCAAGCCACTCCCGTGCATCGCTCATGCTTGTTACGAAAGAAAGGAAGATCTTCCGCCCGACGAACTACTTGCCGCGAGAGAAGCCGAGATCGATAAACTTAACGAACGCGTTTACGGCAAAGTCGCTTTTCTTCCGATTCCACTCGCGGTACGAAATGCAAAAGCCCGGACGAAGTAAGGGCAAAACTTTCAATGTTGGTCAACGGCACCACTTAGCAAACAAAGACGTTCTATTGGCGTCCCGTTTTCGCCCTTACTCCGTGCGGTCTGCGGCAAAAATAATTAAGCCATTCTCTTCAACCGCCCGCCGACGATAGACATCGGAACTAAGAGTGCAAGAAATACGATGTGATACCAGATCGGCAGATAACTCCAGGCGACCGCCTGCACGAAAGCGCCAAAGATTAGAAGAAGAATTCCCAGGCCCAGCGGTGCGTTGCGGTTTCCGCGAGCGATCACAGCAGCCAGAAAGCCGCACGTGACGGTAATGATCACCGCACGGATCAGATGCATGCCGAGGATAGTGTTGTCGGGTATAAAGGCTGAACTATTGAACATCGCTTTTTGAAAGGCTTGCTGATGTGCACCATACCAATCGGGCGACACCATCATCAAAATCTGGTCGCTTCCGACCCAAAGTATCGACCACGCAATAAAACCCGCAACAATGCCCAAAATGACACGCAACATAAGTTCCCCTTTTTGATGAAGTCCGAAACGCAAAATTCGGCCCCTGATCGGAGCTAAATGCAATTAAATTGTAACTTTAGGAATCGAGATGAACGCGAGGTGATTATAGGTAAATCAGCGTTTGAATACAAGAAGAAACAGAACGGGGACCGGCCGAGTCCCCGCTCATTTACTTCGAATTCTGATTCACCGGTATCGCCGGAAAATCCGGATTGTGGTTTCCTTTCGGGCCGATGGCGAGGCGCGGTTTTACGAAATCTGAAAAGTCTTTTGTGCTCATCAGGTCGGTGTGAATGCTTTTCGTTTTCGCGACGTCTGCAATATTGCCCGCCGCAGATTCGACCGTGACAAAACCATCGCCCCAACTCAATCCCTTGCAGATCGTCGGCAGCGAATCGCCGGCGAGGGCCGAGAATTTGACACCCTTGCGGTTAATGGTTCGTTTATTGAATTCTTCCGCATATTCACTCGTTGCCGTTTGGACGGCCGGATTGCTGGATGCCAGATAGGCGATGTCGGCGCACTTCGAGCCGAGATGCGGCGTTCCCAGAGTCAGCAGGTGCGCAATCTGCGGCCTGCCGTCCGGAACATCGGGCATCAGGCTGTTTACATAACTACGAGCTATCAGGCCCCCGGTGGAATGTCCGATCACATCTACGTGCCAGGCGTTTCGTTCCTTTTGCGCGTATTCGATGTATCGCTTCAACTGCTGCGCGTTTTCTTCCGCCGAAAGGCCGGGTTGCGGATTCGAAACGGTGCCGCCGGTTTTCAGCTCGCCGTTCTCTGGCTTTTCACCGACTGTGAATGCTTTCCAATCATATGAATGCGAGGTCGTGAAAATGTTTTGCCAGGTCTCGAACTGATGTGAATTTCCCCACAGGCCGTGCAGCAAGATCACCGGCTTCGGCCCGACCTTTAGATTCTTGGTTTCCTCGTCGATCTTTTTGCTGTTCTCCTCAAGCTCGGCTTTGATCCGCTGGACCATACGCGGCCGGCCGTCGTCGTACCACGCGTAACCAGACGAATCCCAAATGATCTCAACATCGCGTGCTGAATTGGGCTCCACGCGGACCGAGACGATCGAATCATTCAGCATCGCATCTGGCCGTGCGCCATCCCACTTGTCGCCTTTGTACGTTTCCTTGAATTTTACATCCGCGTATTTCGTTTCGCCGGAATCGTTCAGAACGGTCGCCTTGATCTTCACCAGATTGCCGTCGATCGTCCCGGCCTGCTCTGTGATCTCGCCCCAATCGTTCCATGTCGGGAACTTCATATCCTCGAAAGCGACATCGGTGATTCGCAGGGGAGCTCCGCATTTTTCGAGATTCCACGTGATCGTTTCGGTGACGTCCTGCCAGGTTTGCGAAAAGCTTCCGCTGAGCTTGTTTGGATTCGAAGCATCGATGCGATCTTTACCGTTTGATGTGAGCGAATTTCCGTCTAGGGTCGTATCCGACTCGGGCATCGTTAATGTCTTTCCATCTTTCGGCGTGCATTGGCCGCTGTAAGATGACTTTTGTTCGCCCTTTACTTTGCCCTTGATTTGAGGGAGTGCGACGCTGACAGTGTACGTGCCGTCCTGATTTACGCCCACGTTGACGTTTGCTGACTCGCCTTCGGCATTACCAACTGTTTCCGTTTTGGACGTTGAGGTGCCGCGCATATCCCGCCAGGTCTTTCCGCGGTCGCAGGAGTTCTTCTCAACCGCTTCTACGGTCTCGTCTGACGTCATCGAATGTTCGATGGTCGCTTTCCCGTCACTGCTGCCGTCCGGCCGGTCGAGCACGGCAACCAATGCTTTATACCGATACCGCATTTCCCAATGCCGCGTGTCCTTGCCGCGAGCGGAAACTCGGTCAACTGTCTTGTCGTCGGTTTTAGATTGCGTTCGCGTGTACCTGATCGTTCCGCTCCATCCGCCAGAGCATTTCGGAGAATTTGCGGCTGTCTTGCTGCCTCTCGGCGCCTGCCCGAAAACCATCGAGCTCATTAAGCTCGTAAAAAACATTACACAAAGGATGCGTCGGCCTCTAAATCTATTGCGTTTCATAAATCGAAATGGGAGAGCAAAGTTTTTCCTGTAGTGAAAGGCGAGTTTTGTTCAAAGGAAGTATCAATAATGCAGAAGCCCGCACATGGTATGGGGGAAACGAAACATTTTTTCGACGCCGTTGTGAAGGAGTTCCTGGACCGAGATGGTCTCATTCAGACGCCTGAGGCCGATCAAGACCCTCGGAACGGTGAGTTTCTTCCCGAAGTGTTTCTCAACCTGCTTTCCAACGAAGGCCGTCGGCGAAGGTTGGGCGAGAATGCGCTCGAAGTGACGGCCAGAAATCGCGGAGCCACGGACAAAACCATCGCCGAACTCCGGCCTTTGCACGAATAATCCTATTTACAATCAGTGCAATTCGTGATACATTGTCGCACCGGGCAAACTGCGCCCGCTCGATCTTTGACAATGTAACCTCCGAGCGTCAGACCGCTGGCTGTTAGGAAGAGACAGAATGCTGAAGCCAGC
>JBJMGN010000103.1:0-4348 GCA_045807885.1 Pyrinomonadaceae bacterium
TCGCGGCCCGAATGGAAAACTTCACACCAAGCACAGCGGAAAGCGAAGCCACATCACCGGTCGGGTTCGTTATCGCTCTGAGTTTCTTGGGTTTGAGCGGAGCAGTTATCCCCCGTGATATGCGGCACAAGCCTTGCACATAAACTCACTGACTGTTTTTGAAGAATTGGACAATGATAGAAATACAGGAAATGGTGAGCAACGAGATCGAAGAATTTCTGACACGGATCGGCTATGGTCATCTAGCCTGTGCCCGCAATGATCGGCCATACGTCGTCCCGGTTCATTATGCGTACCGAAAACCTGAAATTTACATTTACACCACGGAAGGATTAAAAACCGAGATCATCAGCGCAAACCCGCATGTTTGTTTACAAGTTGAGGAGGTGGTTGATAACGAGGACTGGCGAAGTGTTGTCATCACAGGTGATGCGGAACAAATTACCGACCAAAGCGATAGGGAAGATGCTATCAGGCTCATCCGCTCGACCAATCCCACTCTAACCCCCGCGATCAGTATCAGATGGGTAGATAATTGGATTCGTGAAAACATAGGAGTCGTCTATCGCCTCAGGCCCGAAAACATGACTGGCCGTTCGCCCCTTAAAGTCAAAATAAGCGCCGCGTTCGCCCAACCTGGAAACAAATCTCAGAATTAACGGTTCGAAATTACTCAGTAAATGTAGAGAGGTTACGGAGAGGCGATGGGTTTTACTTGAATTGGCTGCTGCAATGATATCCTACTTCCGCAGGTTTTGATTGACTCGATAATTCATGCCCGCGCTGTTTCGATCACGGGCAAATGTTTTTTTCTTTGGATCGGTAAACGATCACTGAGATTTGTCCGGCCGGTTGTCCAAAGCATTCGAAACCCAGATTAGAATCCTATTTCGTCTACAGTTGCCGGCACGTCGAATTAAAAAAAGGCGTCATATCAGACGCCTTTTCCCGTCTTCGATCTTTGTGTGAATGCCGGTTTACCGACGTAACAAGCTGGCGGAAATTTCTCGTTTAATATATCCACTGCATACGCGTAATAAAGTACTGTGTCCACCCGATAGTGTCGAATCTGTCTAAGCGGGCAAGGCCATATCCGATACCAAACTTCCAAGTTCTCGACGCCCAATAGTTGACGCCGCCATACCATTTTGCCATCTGTCCGCCCTTGATGAGCGTGTCTTCCATTTCGAGGTACCCGAACCGACCGACCAGCTCGACAGCGCCCCATCGGGATTTCGGAATTATCCGGCGGGCATAGCCGACCCTCTTATCGTACGGACGGTTTTCGCCCGACAAAACGTAACTGGCTGTGGTGTAAAAGCCGCTGAAGCCTGGATTTTGCATCTTCGGCGATTCCACGTAAGCATGGGTGTACTCGGCAAGTATCGAGAATCCTTTCCTGTTATACAGTGCCTCAAGCGATATTTGCTTTGCGTTCTTCGCAGGAAATGAGCCCGTGTCCACGTAATAATCGATCTTGTTATTCTCCGGCCGCCCGCGATATCGCATCACGCCATCGTCAGCCTGGTTATATCTAAGACCGACCGCGAGGTGCAGGTATTCGCGGCCGTCCTTGGAATAGTAAGGAAGGCCAGAAAGGCGCCCTGAAACTTGTGTGCCGCTCTTTTTGAAGTCCGTAAGGAACCAATCGTTATAAACACCAACTTGCAGCAGCAATTTATCCTTAGCAAAATTCTGCGTGTATTTGATACCTACGTTACGAGTGTTAAAAAAGGGATTTAAAAAGCGTTCCTGTTGCGGCAAATTCGCGGCATCGCCCACCATCTCATAGATGAACGGCTCCTTCTGCTTTCCGACCGTGAGACGAGCATTACTCCAAAGAGGAAATACAAGGAACATATCGAGCCAGGTAAAAAATCTTTGCCCGGGTGTTCGGATCTCATTAAAATCAGCCGCGACGAAATAGCCGATCGGTCGCTTGGTTTTGAACTGACCGTAAAATACAAATCGCCCGGCTCTGAGGTCACCTATGCTGGCTTGCGGCCCGACCTGACTCTTGCTGTTAGCATCCTGGCCCACGAAGGTATAATCCGCGAGAAGCGCAAATGCAATACTGAGATCGACATACTTACTTTTCCAACTCGTTTTGTTCGGTGGAAAGTCTGAGAAAAAATAGCGAACTTGGGGAGGAGGCGGGTCGGCCGCGGGCTCTGGTGTTGGCGTGACCGACAGCGATGGGTTCGGCGATGAAGAGACACCCGGTGAAGGTTTCGCTTTAGCCGCTGCTAATGGGGTCGCTGACGGTTCCGGGTAGGTTTCAGCCTGACCAAAAGCGGCTATCGACACAAGTAAAAGGAAAACAACAGCCGTCGCGATTCTAAACAAACCCTTTATTCCGCACTCGGGACGCCGCATACGTTTCAAATTACACTGAACCAGATTCCGAGCACCACTCGACCAAATTCAACTCGATTAAACCGAGCTTTCGACTATTACGTAATAACCTTCATCACCGTTTTGACGATGTCTTTAAGCGGCATCACCGTCAGGAATAACGGCAGGATCGGAAAGATAAACGACGCAGCGAGGCCTGCACTCGTTTTCCATCCGAAAGGAACGACCTTCATGTCCTGGATCACAAGATAGCTGTTACCTAGATCTGCCAGTGATTGGATATCGCCGCTTCCGATCAACTCCTCGGCTGGATCGTGCTGTCCTCGGATCCATTTTTTATCGAATTCGGTCGTGTATTGATGTGCAAGATCACCGTATTCAAAGAGTCCTCGCCGCTTGGTCCACCGCAACATCGGGAAGAAAAAAGCAGCCGGAAGCTGAATGTACAGTACGAGCAATGCGGCGATAATAACCGCAGGTATATTTATGCTCGTGATCGGAAAGCCATCGTATAAGATCTCATTCGCAAATGCACCGGAAAAAACAACACCGAGTGCAAATGCGATGAAGGAGAAAAATCGCTGGTTCTCACCGATGAACCCGATTCCACCAGCGCGATCTGGATGTGTCGGCAGCAGTTTAAGGTCGAGTTTCGAAACGCGGTAAAGAAACCTCGACCAATTGAACATTCGCAGAAACCATCGGTAGATCAGGAATTGGAGGATCGGTAGGCTTACAAAAGCATACCAGTAAGCAGCGAGCGCATAATGTTTGCCGGAATCCGACTCAAGCCACCGCCAGTTTGAGACACTCTGCGCGAAAATGAACATGGAAACGAAGGTTAGGATAAACGCGATAACAAGCACAACCCCTTCGGCCATTTTCGAATCGCGAAGATGGATGCCTTCGGCAATTGCGTCTTTGTAATTCTGGAGTTCCTCTTCTCGAACTCGACCGGAGTCCATGACTCGGAGGACGACCTCGACCAGCATCGGCCCAACGATCGCTTCGGCGAAAATGAGCAACGGAACCGCCACCAGGAACCGCGTGTAAACCGCAATGTCATTAAAGAAGGGCATCGAGACCCTATCGCCCCACGCGACACCCTGTACGATGCTAAAGATCATTAACGGCAGCCAGCAGATCAGTGCCGCGGCGATCGCTACCCGTAAAAAACGTTTAGATCGTTGCCTTCCGAATCGCTTAAAAAGCTGGTGCGTCGCACCACCTTCCACGAGCGAGAAGACCGGAACTTCTTTACCGTCCATCTTTTTTGGCTATTTAGATTCCAAACGTCGGTCTAGTTCCACACGACGACCGTTCGTTCGACATAGGAACCGTTCGGATCACCATATTTTGCGACGAATATCCTTCGACAGGTAACTGTAAGAAATGACAGTATAACCTAATCTTTTAGGTGATCTGGGAGGGGTCAAAGGCCTCTAAAGCTTTGAATACCAACATGTTGCTGGGTAAGCGACAATTCGTATGTGATATCCCGAATGACGAGTGCGGCAACACTGTTTGGTGCAGAAACCGCAAAGGCGGTGAAACTCGAAGGTTCGCCCGGCGCTTTTGCAACGCTAACTTGTGGATCTAACCGAAATTCGAAGGTATCCAAACCGAACGGCAATCCTTCGCCGATCGATTTCAAAGCGGCTTCTTTCAGACTCCAATATTTTAGAATTGTTGGAACGGCTCTACCTTCTTCTAATGTTGCAACGGCCGTCGCTTCCGGCTTGGAAAAGTAAGCTTTGGCTAATTCCAGGGCCTCGATTTCTTGCATACGGTCCTCGATATCGATCCCGACAGCGTGTGACATCGACCAGGCCCCAAGACAGCCGGATGAACAAGCTGAAAAACTGAACCAAATATCTTCTCGGTCTGAAAGATACGGCCGTCCATTAACAGTCTCCCGAAAATCAACCTGCGATAAGTCTTTTTGTGAGCTATCTGCCAACAATGCGCAGTAACGACGAAACGCGCGCCGTTG
>JBJMGN010000104.1:0-4069 GCA_045807885.1 Pyrinomonadaceae bacterium
AATCGAGCAGAGCCTACGCTACCATCGCGAAATCCGCGGCTGCCGCCGGAAAGCGTCACGACATATGGAAATACTCCACGGCCGTTGATCACGCGAATCGCGTTTCCGTCAGCAATAAAGATCTGATCGTGGTCGTCAAAGGCGACCGCGGTCGGGCTAACGAAGCTTGCTTCAAGAAGCGGCCCGTCCTTTAGATCTTCTTCGCCGTTACCTGCAATCGTCCAAACGGAACCGTCGGGTTCGATAACACGGATTCGCCTGTTTCCGGCGTCCGCGACCAACACCTTGTTTTTCCATACAGCAAGTCCTAGAGGCGTGTCGAACTGCGCGTCCGTACCGTCGCGAAATCCACGAACTCCTCCGGCGAGTGTTGATACGCGGCCATTTTCGATCACGCGGATCCGATCATTGTAGGTGTCCGAAACAAAAATGCGGCCGCCTTCGGCAATCGCGATCCCGATCGGGCCGTTGAAGACGGCTTGGGAACCAGGTCCATCAGCAAAACCCCGGTTGCCACCAATACCAGCAATCGTTCGAATTTCGCCGGCTGCAGAAATGGATTTGATCGTATTGGAGCCGGAGTCGGCGACAATCAGTTCGCCATTTTTGGAAAATGCGATCGACGAAGGTGTCTCGATACCCGTTGCAAATTCCGAAACCGCGCCATCGGCTGCGACTTTCCAGATCGTTCCATTTGCGCCGTCAGACACAAATATTTCGGTACCGTTTACTGCGGTCCCAAAAGGTTCGCCGAATTCGCCATTTGCACCCGCGGCAGTGGTTACCGTTGTGAACCGCGGCGGGTCCTGTTTCGCACATGAAGCGCAAATTGCGGCGATAACTATCACCATCATCAGTGTTGAACGGAAGGGAAATGTCATCAGGCAAAAATCAAAGAAGGGTGAACAGAACCTGCGTTGTATAACGCAATTGCGATTGTTAACATCTTCCTACAGCAGTCAGTTCTAGGACAAGGGAGGAACGAATTATGTATTCACTGCAGGACCTTTTGGGGCAGCAGCAGGGAAGCGAGGCTGTCGATCAGATCAGCCAGCAGGTAGGGGCGGAGCCGTCAATGGTAAATTCGGCGATTCAAGCTGCGTTGCCAATGATCTTGGGCAGCCTCGCGAATAACGCTGCGACGCCAGGAGGTGCGGAGAGTTTGGACAACGCACTGGCGAATGACCACGACGGCAGTCTGCTCGATAATTTGGGGAGCCTTGGCGGACTGGTCCTCGATCAGCAGACGCCGACGCCGAGGCAAGCGGATGCAGGCGGAATCCTCGGCCACATACTCGGAACGAATCAAGGCGCGGTCGCGCAAGAAGCAAGCAAAAAGTCCGGCCTGCCGATCGGCCAGGTCGCTCAGATACTGATGATGCTTGCACCGATCGTGATGGCGTACCTCGGGCGCCAAAAACAAGAACAGGGTGTTGGTCCCGAAGGGCTAGGCGGACTGCTGGGAGGATTACTCGGCGGCCAGGCGGGCGGCAATACGATGGGCAATATTGCATCTTCGATGCTTGATCGGGACGGCGACGGAAGCTCGTTGGATGACATCGCGTCGATGGCATTTAACTACGTAACAGGACGATAATTAACGAAAAATATTTAATTTTGTGACGAACCGCGAATTCTTCGGGATTAGCGGTTTTCATTATTGAAACATTGGTCATCGCCGCTCGTACTATTCGCCATCTAAACCAGGTTTTGATACCGAAACTCTTAGAGGAACTATGATCTCAAATAATTTCATGCGTCGAATCGTGATAGTGGCGACTATGTCACTTTTCGCATTCAGCGCGTTTACATTCGCACAGCCGGCACAAAAAGACAGTGAGATAAAAAAACTGCCTCCGGTCAATTGGATACGCAGCCGGAAGATCGATATCAAACATCTTGATATCGACCTCAAATTCGACTGGGACAAGGAACAGGCTATCGGTTCGACCGTGGTGACCTATACGCCGTTTGCCGATTCGGACAAACTGACTCTTGACGCTGCGTCGATGACGATCGATTCCGTAACGCTGGTTGGCGGCGGGCCGCTGAAGTTCGTTTATGACGGAAAGAAGGACAATGACAATCTAGAGATCGACATCGGGCGAGTTATTAGATCGGGCGAAGACGTAAAGGTAAAGATCGAATACAAGACGAACTATGTAAATAAGGCGGATGCCGACACCGCGATCGGCAGTTTTGGCCGCGGCCTTCGTTTTATCAAACCGACGGCGGACAACCCGAACAAGCCGCGGCAGATCTGGTCGCAGGGCGAATCCGAATTCAACCGATATTGGTTTCCGTCATACGACACGCCGAACGATTTCCGGACCGCCGACCTGCGTGCGACTGTAACGAAGCCGTTCTTCGTTGTGTCAAACGGGAAGCTGGTCGAGACAAAGGACAATCCGGATAACACGCGGACCTTTTACTGGAAAATGGATCAACCGTTTTCCAATTACCTGACATCGATCGTTGTTACCGAAACAACGCCTGTCGTCCAGGATTTCGAAGGCATTCCGGTTTACAACTATGGCTACACCAACGAGACGAAAGAGGTCGCTGCGACGGTCAAGAACCTGCCGGCGACGATGAAATTCTTTTCAGAGATCACGGGCGTTAAATATCCCTATCCAAAATATTCGCAGGCATTTGTAGAAGACTTCGGCGGCGGAATGGAAAACATTTCGGCCACGACGCAGATCGAGGAAATGATCCACGATGAGCGCGAGCTGCTCGATAACGACAGCGAATCGCTTCAATCACATGAATTGGCCCACCAATGGTTTGGCGATTATGTGACGTGCCGCGACTGGGGCCAGATCTGGCTGAACGAAAGCTTTGCCACATACATGCAGGCGATGTGGACCGAGAAATTAAAGGGCCACGAAGAATTTTTGTATGTCGATGTTCGCGGCAACCAGAACAACACGATCGGTACGTGGAACTCGGGTAACAGACGGCCGATCGTGACTAAGAATTACGCCAATAAGGACGCGATGTTCGACACGTATGCCTATCCGGGCGGCGGCTCGGTTCTGCACATGCTTCGCAAACACCTGGGCGACGCTTTGTTTTTCAAATCGCTGAATCACTACCTGAAATCGAACGCGCACCAGCCGGTTTCGACCGAAGACCTGCGTATCGCGATCGAAGAAGCAACAGGCCAATCGATGGACTGGTTCTTTGACCAATGGCTCTACAAAATGGGGCACCCCATTTTTGAGGTCAATCAGGTTTATGATGATGCGAAAAAACAGCTGACGCTCATCGTCAAGCAGACGCAGAAGGTCGATCTGACAAACGAATTTCCGCAGACCGAGTTTTTCCAGACGAATGTCGACGTTGAGATCGACAACAAGGTCGAGCGCGTCTGGATCAAACCCCAAGAATTGAACACTTTCACTTTCAATGTTGCAGCGAAGCCAAAGCTGGTGAATTTCGATTACGAAGGCACATTGCTAAAGGAGATGAAGTTTGAGAAATCGACTGACGATCTTCTTTACCAGTTGGTGAATGATAAGGACGTGATCGGCAGGCGTTGGGCGATGGCGGAGCTCGAGAAGCGGACCGATACGGACAAGGCTCGTGTCGTTTCGGCATTGATCACGTCGGCCGAGAAGGACCCGTTCTGGCGGATCCGACGTGCTGCCCTATCGGTGATCGCGAATATTTACTCGCCCGATCCATTGCCGGGACAACTGCGGCCCGCCGCCAAGCTTGATGCAAACGTCGAAGCCGCGGTCATTCGCCTGACGAAAGACCCGCAATCGCTGATACGTGCAGATGCGGTCGAGCTGCTCGGTGAAACTCAGGACAAGAAATACGCCGATGTAGCGCTTTCAATGCTTGATGACCGCAGTTATGGCGTCATAGATCAGGCGTCAACGGCGCTTGCCTTAACAAAGGACCCACGCGCGCTCGATGCCCTCATGAAGCTGACGTCGATCACGTCTTGGCGGGGACGAATTCAGATCGCTGCTTTCACCGCCCTTGGAGAGCTCGGCGACAAACGTGCGTTCGATGCAGGTTACAAGGCCGCGACCGACAAGAACCTTCCTTTCGGCGT
>JBJMGN010000105.1:0-5689 GCA_045807885.1 Pyrinomonadaceae bacterium
TCAGACACTAAGGCAGGCTTGAAGCCTGCCGTTTTAGATTAACTATAGGTTGTCGGGGGCCGATCGAGCTTACCTTATTGAAATAACTGCATTGCGCAGCGACCCCTTTTGTCGTTCACCCAATTCTGCTGGATAAGATAACTGCGGCCGCCCCATGTGACATTCGCACGAGCGCCGTTCGAGGTCGCGAAAGTAATACCGAACGTGCCCTGGCATTTGTCGGCATTTCCGAGCCCGAACCTGTCATACCAGCCACCGTTGAAATACGGATTAGTGATGATCGTGCTTAGTACGTGGGCAATATCTGATGCCATTACATCACCCGCAAAGTCTGCATTCGGCGTCGGAAGCAAAGCTCCGTTCCGTGCAATAAACTGCGGCCCGGCGGTCTGCGGACATCTCTTTGGGTTACCGACAAAACCGAAATTTGCCCAGCTGCCGAACACTTCCACGTTGCCGTGAGGCGGCGAAACCCCAACCCCCGTACAAAGTCCGGTTGCCGCCGAGCCCACATCAGCCGATGCTAGAACGATGTATATTCCTGCCGGGTCCTGCGGTAGACCATTGCTTTCGATGCGGTCCTTGACGATCGCCTTTATATCGTCCAACGTGAGCTCGACCCCGTGTGAATAGTTCGGGTCCATGCTGCTTCCACCGTAAAGTAGAGCACCACTCGGTGTTTGGCCGAATACATTGTAGTAGCTGGTGTTGATCGCGAAGTACGGGCTTCCGCCGATATTCGAGGTAAAGTCCTCGAGCAGCGTTCGAGTGCTGACGCTGCCATTTTGTCCACAGTCGTTAGTCCAGCAGCCGTACCAAATGAAGTAAACACCCGGGGTCGCGGTCATGATCGGCCCGTCATGATAGATCATCGGGCTTTTGGTATTAACTGTGTTCCTTTGATTCTGCGCAATAGCTGCAAGGTTCGTACAAACGATAGCGACTATAAAAGCAAAAACTTTGGTTCTTAGAGATAAATGCGTTTTCATATAAATTTCTCCTTGTTATGAATCAAGTCGATCCACTATTGTGAAAGGGCGCAGCGGGCGCGCCTATCGTTGACCCAATTTTGTTGAATCAAATAGTCGCGATTGCCAAGGTGCATATTCGCGCGTCCGCCGTTCGCGGTCGTGAATGTTTGTCCAAATGTGCCTTGGCATTTGTCGGCATTCTCCAAACCGTATCGGTCGAACCACCCGCTCCCGTAAGGATCCGTAACCATTGTGCTGAGTACGTGCGCCATATCGGACGCCATAGCATCCGCCGCAAAATCGCCATTCGGCGAAGGCAACAGAGTTCCGTCCGCAGCTACGAATTGAGAAGCGGCGGCCGTAGGACAGCGGCCGGCGTGGCCGATAAATCCATATCTGAAAGTGGTGCCGAGTACCGTCGAATATCCGTGATGCGGCGGAACACCGGGTGAGCAAAATCCGACTGAGTTGGCGGCAATATCCTCCGAAGTAATAACGATATAGAGCGCCGACGGGTCAAGTGGCAGGTTACTTGAGAGGACCTGATCGGCAACGATTCCGGCAATATCCGTTTCCGTCAGATCATTGCCATGGGAATAGACAGGTTCGACGCCACTGCCGCCGTAGAGTAGACCGCCGCTCGGCGCCTGGCCGTCAGCATTTGGGTAAGTAGAGTTGATCTGGAAGTACGGCGACGAGCCTAGGTGTGATGCAAAGTCTGAGAGTACGAATTGAATGCTTGGGCTTCCCATGTTGCCGCAAACAACCTCGGTCCTCCAACAGCCGTACCAGACCAGATAAATGTTCGAAGCGCCAGCAACAACCGGTCCGTTGTGATACATGATTTTGGTGTTGGTCTTCACGCTGGAACGTGGCCCTTGCGCGACGGTAGGAAATGTTGCCCAAAGAATACCGGCAATTATTAATGCAAATGATGTGATTGTATTTATTCTACTTTTCATTTTGAGCTCTCCTTTCTGGTGATCTCTTCTGCAATCCACTTGCCGCTGTTCAGACATGCCGTGATCCGCGAAGTATTTTTATTAGCCAACAGACTTTCAATGTCCGCTCTTGGGAACGCTTCACGGTCGATCTCAAAAGTGACAAATCGGCGACTGCCACCGCTGTCGAGGGTGAAATTGACCGTGACATCGTTTTCATGTTCGTCGAACGCAAGACTCCTTGCCGATCCGGACATCGTTCGTCGTTCGCGACAATCCGATCTTTTTTCCGAAAGATCAAAAAGACCTATAATCTCTCCGCGGCTGTTGAACTTCGCGTACGGATGGGTCTGACCAGCCGAGCTCCACGAAAGGAGCAGTAGGGACAGAACCAAAGTTTTGTAGCGAAGTCCGTTCATAGCGGTGAAGCGGGTTCTTTTATAGCCGACCGACCTCGAAAAAATACTTGAATAACTCGTGCATTTCGCCGACAATTTACCGACAAAACCCTGAAAATGCCCGAAAACCAGACTTCAGGCCGCATTTACCGGTTCGGCGAATATTCGGTGTTGGCCGATGAGCGGATGGTCTTGCGCGACGGCGAGCGTGTTCATCTCACGCCGCGAGTGTTTCACCTGTTGTTGGTATTGGTCGAAAGCGCCGGAAGGCTTGTTACAAAAGAAACCCTCCTGAATGAGATCTGGCAGGATTCGTTCGTCGAGGAAGGAAATCTGAACAGTAACGTTTCGAGGCTGCGCAAGATTCTAGGTGAGACGCCCGACGAAAAACGGTTCATCGAAACTATCCCACGTGTCGGCTATAGATTTATTGCTGAGGTGGAGCTGGTTCTACCGGAATCGGAACAGCGAATTACCGTTCATCCAAAGTTCGACCCAACAGAAATTTTCGAGACGGAAAAGCAAGAGACCGACGAGGAGGTTGTCCTGCACTCCACACCGAGTGGGAGGGGTCAATTCCGCTGGTTGCTTATTCCATTGGCCGCCGGTTTGATCGCGCTTCTGGTTGCATCTGCGTGGTATTTCATGCGTCGTTCACAGGTCACGGCAGCTGAACGTAACCAGAAAAATGTTCCTATTCGCCTGACAGGAGACGCGTTCAATGATCAACGCGCAACATGGACCGCAGACGGGCATATTCGTTTCGAGCGGCTCCTTGGAAAAGAGCCATATTCCTTCATCATGAACAGCGACGGCTCTGACATTCATCGGGACAATTCTATCTCCGGTATGCGAACCGGTATATGGTCGCCTAACGGCAAGAAGGTTATTTATTACAAGGAAGGCGACACGAGCGGTGATCTCTATCTTGCCAACACCGACGGTTCCGCCGAAAACAAGCTTCCGTTTTTTGCTTGGAACATGGATTGGTCGCTAGATGGCACCAAGCTTGCATACCAGTACGGGAGACCAAATTCGGACATTTACATTTACACGTTTGAAACCTCAAAGATAGATCACGTGGTTACAGATTCGTCATTCGACGCGGACCCTTCATTCTCGCCTGATGGCTCCAAGATCGCTTTTATCAGCGGGCGTGATGGAAATGCTGAGATATATATAGAGAACGTCGATGGCTCGGACATTCGTCGCCTGACAAATCATCCCGCGCGTGATGCATTCCCAACATTTTCTCCGGATGGAACCCAGATCGTATTTAATTCCAATCGCGAAGACGAGAACCTAGATGTCTACATAATGAATGTCGATGGCACGGACGTTCGTCGTTTGACCAATTGGCCGAGCGACGAGGAAGCCTTTCCCGGTTGCTGGTCACCCGACGGCACGCAGATCTTTTTCGCAAGTACTCACTCCGGAAAGGAGAACGTCTACATAATGGAAGTTGAGCCGTTCCCCACAACGGCAGTTGTTCCAAACACGAACGACGACATGCATTTTCCCAGTTATTCCCCGGACGGAAGCAAGATAGTTTTTCAAATCGCAAACGAAGACAAAACCGGTGAGATACATGTGTTTGACGTCAGGACTAAACAGACCTCGACTGTGACAAAAACGCAAACGACTGATGGCTACCCAAAATTTTCGCCTGATGGCAGCACCATCCTCTTTCAGGAACGTTTGAGCGGCAGTAGTGAGATTTGCCTGATTCGCGCGGACGGAAGTGGCGGTATACAGGACATCACAAATAATCCAGCACGTGACGTAAAACCTGCATGGTCGCCTGATGGCTCGAAGATAGTCTTTAGCAGCAATCGCGACGGTAATTACGAGTTGTTTCAGCTGTACATAATGAATGCCGACGGTTCGAACCAGCATCGTGTTTACTTTAGCAACGCAATGAACGTAGACGCTTCATGGTCGCCCGATGGCCGAGAAATAGTTTTCTCCAACGACAAAGAGGGCGACGGTACCGGCAACTTTGAGGTCTTTGCGATCGAGCCTGAAACAATCACGGCCGAACGACGCCTGACCTATCGCCGCGGATACGATATTTACCCGGTCTTTTCACCGGACGGCAGACGCATTGCATTTGTCAGCAAGGCCGACGGCAATTTTGAGATCTACTTGATGAACTCGGACGGCTCGCACCTCATTCGGCTGACGCGGGATGCCGCTGACGACAGCGAACCGGGCTGGTCTCCCGACGGAATGAAGATCGTCTTTAGCAGTACACGCGGAGGAATGTCTGCGATTTACCAGCTCGACGTACCCGAATAACACAAGATGTCGCAAACGCGATTTCCTGTTATTGCAATATAGGATTCGTTTTCGTTTAGAGCCCTCCGCCTTATGCAAGCGATAGTTTTTCATTTCTCGCGCACGACAGGCACACAAAAATGGAAAAGGGCATTCGTGGAAACTCACGAAATGCCCATATTTACTGGTGGCGGGGGGGAGGATCGAACTCCCGACCTTGGGGTTATGAATCCCACGCTCTAACCATCTGAGCTACCCAGCCGTAAACAATTGATTATAAGTTCTGATGCCGAAAAATCAAACTATTGGCCTTTCGCAAGAATTTTCCGTGCCATTTCATAGTGTTATTTCTGCCGATTATCACGATAAAATAATCGTGTCGAAATTATGCCGATAATTTTGGGTGCATCGGTCGAACATGCCGGCGTTCTGCTTGCGATGTTTATCATAATCGCCTCTGCAAAGCTGATGGCGGAAGTTTTCGAGCGCCTGAAGCAGCCGGCGGTTGTCGGCGAGATCCTTGCAGGTGTGCTAATAGGCCCGAGCGTACTCGGGTGGGTGCAGCCCAGCGAATTGATAAGTGTCGTTGCAGAGATCGGCGTCATTTTTCTATTGTTCACCGTCGGCCTTGAAACCAAGCCGCAGTCGATCTTCGACGTCGGCAAGAAAGCAACAATGGTCGGCGTTTTGGGCGTTGTTTTTCCGTTCGTTGCAGGATATTTCATCGCAATCGCCTGGGGCGGATCGTTTGTTGAGGCGATGTTTATCGGCGCGGCTCTCGTTGCAACTTCTGTAGGCATTACAGCACGTGTGCTCGCCGGTTTGGGCCTGCTAGAAAGAGAGACGTCGCGGATCATACTAGGCGCTGCGGTGATCGACGACATTCTAGGCCTGATCATTTTGTCGATCGTCTCAGCTGTCGGAAGTGGCGGTGTCAGTGTCGGGTCGCTTCTGAAAACCGCTGCCCTTGCCATTTTGTTTACCGTCGTTGTGGGCCTATTCGGTTCCAAATTGATAACGCGAATATCACCCGGTATTCAAAAGCTGTACCTCAGCAAGCCGTTTTTCAACATCGGATTGCTTCTATGCCTTGGACTTTCGC
>JBJMGN010000106.1:0-2955 GCA_045807885.1 Pyrinomonadaceae bacterium
CGCCCGGCCGGACAACGGTCCTCAGTCGTTCGGCGATCGCTATAAGGAGCCTGTCGCCGATCACATGTCCAAGACTATCGTTAACGACTTTGAAGCGATCGAGGTCGAGAAAGAGTACTGCAAATCGCGTTCGATCGTGACCGGAAGTCCGTTCGACCGCAGCCGTCAGCTGGTTCATGAATTCGACGCGATTTGGCAGGTTGGTGAGCGTATCGTGGCGTGCGTAGTAGTTCAACTTTTCTTCGGTCGTCTTCTGATCGTCGATATCGGTGTTGGTTCCAAACCATTTGACGATATTTCCTTCGGAATCCCGGCTGCAGGTAGCTTTTGCCTTATGCCAACGATACGATCCATCCTGGCGTATCAGCCGGTGCTCGATCTCGTAATGCTCTCCCGTTTCGACCGCGTATTTCCACCGCCGCACGGTTTCGGCCAGGTCATCGGGATGAACAACCGTCTGCCATCCGTCGCCGATGAGTTCCTGAAAAGTTTTGGCGGAGTATTCCTGGGTTCTGCCGTTAACGTAATCCAGTCGTCCGTCGGGTTCGGCCGTCCAGACCTGATGAAAAATGCCTTCGCCTAACTGTCTGTATCGATTTTCGCTGTCTTTTAGTGCTTTATCGGACCGCTTTCTCTCTGTAATGTCGCGGCCGATTCCCTGAACGCCGATCGGTCGGCCCTGCCGGTGGATCAGACGGGTACTAAGCTCGAGCGACACTCGTCGACCGCTCTTTGAAATAATATCGACCTCATAGGTCGTCGGCACATTGCTTTCAAGCTTTCGCTTTGTCATGTCCCTGGCGGCCTGCAGCGAGTCCGGAGCGACGACGTCTTCGATCTTCATCTTTAGAGCTTCGGCGCGGCTATATCCGGTAATGCGTTCGCCCGCACGGTTTAACGATGTAAAATAGCCTTCGAGGTCGTGCGTATAGATAAGATCGTTCGCGTTCTCAAAGAGATCGCGATACTGCTGCTCGCGTTCGCGAATCGATTCTTCAGCGCGTTTTCGTTCGGTAATATCGCGAGCGATTCCCTGGATAGCTACGGGCACACCGTTCTTGTGAATCGCACTGCTGTTAACTTCGAGCGTGATGCGCGCGCCATCTTTTCGGATGCAATCGATCTCGTATGCCGTCTGTTTCTGACCGCCGACGAGTTTACGGGCGAGCTGGCGGCGAACGAGGTCATGGTGCTCCGGTGTCGCGATATCGCGCATGTTCATCGATGCTGCTTCATCGCGCGAATAGCCGAATATTCTTTCCGCGGCTCCGTTGATCGAAATGTAATTTCCATCAAGGTCGTGGATATAAATTATGTCGCTCGCATTTTCGATAATATTGCGAAAGCGTTCTTCGCCGTTGCGAAGTTCCTCTTCGACAAGTTTTCGGTCGGTGACGTCGAGCATCACGCCTTCACGGCCGACGACGTTTCCGTGAACGTCGCGGATCAAACATCCGCGGTCGCGGACCCAGTGGATCCTGCCGCCGGCGTCAATGATCCGATATTCGTAATCCACCTCTTTGCCGCTTCGCGTGGAAAGCTTGGTCTGTTGGAACACCCATTCGCGGTCTTCCTCATGAATTACCTTTGTGAAGATATCCGGGTCGGTCAGCCAGGCTGTGAGAGGATAGCCGAAACGTTCGAATGCGGGACTTACATAGAATGGCGAATATGGAGGTTTGGAATCAACGGCGTAGAACAAAACCGGAAGGTTCTCGATAAAGCCGCGATATTGAAGATCGTTATTTGCGGAACTATTATCGGCCGACGCGTCGATCTGGTGAATTTTAGAGGCGTCCGGTCTAGATCCCTTTGAGGATTTAGTAGGCATAAATAGATAAGAGCGGGAGCGGAAATGCCGGATTTTGTCATTCAGCGAATGACGAAAACTGAGAGATTGATGCCCTTATTCTTAAGCGGGAGGCTTGTAGAATCGGTCACAGGGCCTTTGAAATGTTATACTTAGCCCGAAAAAACACACCGCGGGCGGATGTCGTATTTGCAAACGATGTTCCATAATTCGCTCAAACACAACATTTAGGGATTGCAAGGCGGAATTTACGTACTTGGAGTAGAAATGAAATTAACACGATTATTTGTTTTGACAGCTGTTATCTGCCTTTTAGGCGTCTCGTTGATAGGGCAAACGATGCCTCAGGGTGCAGACCCGAAAGTGTGGGCGGAAGCGCTTCGGATCCACCGACGCGCCATCGTCGTGGATGGACATAACGACATTCCGTCGCCATTAACCGACGACGATTTTGATCTTGCGACCAACAGTGTGGGGATGATCCACGCGACCGACGGAACGCCTTATCACACCGATCTGGCGAGATTCAAAGCCAGCGGAATCACCGGAGAGTTTTTCTCGATCTACGTTGGCGGCGATACCTGGAAGGCAGGGGGGGCAATGGAACGCGCAATGGACATGATCGACTCATCGTATCGTGAGGCGGAAAAGCATCCCGGCCAATTGATGATGTGTACGACCGCGGCCGAAATTCGGCAGGCAAAAAGACTGAACAAGGTGTGTGTATTGATGGGGATCGAGGGCGGATACGCTATCGAGAATTCGCTGCACGCTCTCAGAAACTTCTATCGGCTGGGGATCCGATACATGACGCTTACGCACAATGTATCGCATGATTGGGCCGACGCTCACGCCGGCGAAGTGAAGAATAACGGACTCTCCGAATTCGGAAAGGAAGTCGTTCGTGAGATGAACCGCCTGGGAATGCTGATCGATATTTCGCACGTTTCGGTGAAGGTGATGAACGACGCGCTGGATGTTTCCAAAGCGCCGATAATCGCTTCGCATTCGTCCGCCCGGGGTGTTCAGGATCACACAAGGAACGTTCCGGATGATGTTCTCAAACGCGTTGCAAAGAATGGCGGCGTGATAATGGTCAACTTCTATCCCGGCTTTCTCGATGCAAGGACGAATAATGAAGAGAA
>JBJMGN010000107.1:0-6262 GCA_045807885.1 Pyrinomonadaceae bacterium
CGCCCCACCCGCTCTTGGCTGTAGAGCACCGGGCCGTTTGACTCTAGCTTGATCAACAAGGCCGTCACGGCGGCGATCGGAAGTGACAAGATCAATCCAACAAAAGCCAGAAGCCTGTAGAAGGCTTCCCGAAAGATCGCTTTAAACTGAGTATTAGGAGCATGATGTGAAAATATCACCCAGGAAGGATGGAACATTCCAAGGTGAATCCGGGCCGTCACCCGCTCGAAAAACGAAGGAAATTCTTCAACGCTTACACCGCCGGCAAGCCGCATCCTAAGCAGTGCTTCGGCCGGAAACGATCCGTTAAGTTCCTGCGCATTGATCACGATCGAGTTGATCTTTTCCCTTTCCACGACCATTTCCATATCGTCCAGCGAGCCGAGGTTACGAGCAGAGGGCAATCGCCGTTTTACATTTTCGAAATCGCTCGAAATAAATCCAGCAATCCTGTATCCCGCATCAACACGTTTTGTTATAGCCCTTGCGGTATCTACTGCCAATTGGCCGTTACCTACGATCAACACCTTTTCGCCGATTTCCGGATGACCAAGAAGAAAGTGAATAGTCGCTCGAAGGCAGAGCAGTAGGACGAGCGAAAACGCGATCGTGTAGACCGCTGTTCCCCTGCCAATTTCCAGGAAAGGAACGAAATAATAAACTAACGCTAATGCAAGCCAAGCCGCGCCGAGCGCTTGAACGGCTCTCAACATCAATTCGCGGCGGTTGCTTATAACGACGAAGTCATAAAGGTCGTAAAAATAAAGTGCGGTCATACCGATAAATACGATTGGTATGATGCGCACCCAGCCGTCGTCCTCGGTTAAATAAGATCTTGCCCCTGAGTAATCCAACCGCAGGACAAGGGCTTCGAGCGCGGCCGTCACGATCACTACGATGTCCGCGAGGACAAGGTAAAGTGTTCTGCGACTAAATCTCTGAGCCATATTTCCCCTGCATGCTAAATACCCGTCCGGTAGGTGAGTACAAGAGCTAACTCGCGACCGAAGCGTAATCCGAGTATCCGTAATACCCGTCCTTGATAAGTGATTCGTCGGATTTGTTTAAAACGACCCCAAGTACTCGCTCTTTGGGAATGGATTCCAGCACACGGTCGACATCTTTGTAATTTGTTTGATTGGCCTGCATGACCATCAGAGCTCCATCTGCCTGATTGATCAAGACCGCAGCATCGGTGAATATGCTCAGTGGCGGGGCATCTATGATCACATAATCGAAAATGCTTCGTGCTTCCTCCAAAATATCCGGGAACATCGATCCTGAGATCAGTTCTGCGACATCCATTCGCGGTTTTCCGCCGGCCAACAGAAACAGTCCAGACGGCTCCAACTTGATGATCGATTCGGTCAACTGGCGTTTGCCATCCAGAACATCGGAAAGTCCTTCGCTCACTTTTAGCCCGAAATAACCGGCCATGCTTGGCCGGCGCAGGTCGCAATCCACGAGCAACGCGGAGACCCCTTCCGTCTGGGCGAGCAGCCACGAAAGGTTCAATGCTGTTATCGATTTTCCCTCGCCTACCCCTACACTTGCGATAACGATCGTTTGAAGTGTTTCAAGCTTGCTGTGCCTTAAAAGGTGTGTCCTCAGCCTCCGGTATTCCTCGCAATAGATCGATTGCGGTTGAGTAATGGAGACGGCGTGCGGGTCGGCCGAGAGCGGATTAACAGTCACCTCCGGCACGGAAGACAAGTCGAATCCGAGAGACTCGCGGGTGTTCGACAAAAGATCGCCGATCAAGGATTCGTTCGGTAAATTGTTTGGTATTTCGACGTTTTTCGTTCTAAGAACTGATGTCGGACCGCCGATTCCCAACCGTTGAGTAGCTAGTACTTCCGGAAGTAAACCGCCGTTCCCATCGGCAAATTCTTCCGATCGCTGGTGGATTCCGGACTGATCCTTTACGGATTCGTCCCTGAGTTTTGCTTTTTCGAGTGCTTGGAGAAATCTCATTTAATTTTCAACAGTTGTGGGCACATTTATATTCAAAATCATCTGCTGTAATCAATTGGTACAATTGCTGACAGTAGGGTGGTCCGAAATCCACGCTAGATCGCTTTTTTTCGGTTATCACGCGGACGCGAAGGTACGTTTTCTCTCTCGACAAACCCGTCGTCTACAACCTGAAGGCGGTCCTTGCTTCCGATCGTGTCGAACAGGTTCAAAGAAGGCTTTGTTTCTTTTTCTCCGTCACTCGCGTAAATGTCTCCCTGCAGCATGTCGAGATTCTCTGCGATCTCTTCGATTATTGCTTTGTCAATATTTCTGGTCCCTGCGCCATACGCTGCGATCATTGCGTTATCGCAGAGATTATTCACTTGTCTGGGGATTCCTTCGGAATAATGGAAGATGCGATCAATAGCAGCCTGCGAAAATATTTTCGTTTCTTGGGCGCCGGCGATACGCAGGCGCTCGGTAATATAATGCTCCGTCTCACCGACGTCCTGTATCGATGGAACAACACATCGCACTGCAATTCGCTGCTTTAGTTGCCGAAGATTGGGCTGCCTTAGGCGTTCCCGTAATTCGGGCTGGCCGGTGAGTATGACCTGAAGATACTTCGCGCTATCTGATTCGAAATTCAGAAGCAGTCGGATCTCTTCCAGTAGCTCGTCGGATAGCTCATGCGCCTCATCTACGATTATGATCGTCCGCAATCCACGCGAGTGCCGGATTTTCAACAAAGCCTGCATCTGCGACAACAGATCGGCTTTGTTGGTCCAGGCGCTTAGCAAAAGACCTTCCGTAAGCTGGTGATAAAATTCCTCGATCGAAAGATGCGGATTAAAAAGGTATGCTGCCCGAACCCCGCGGTCGAGTCGCCCAATGATCCAACGCAGAGCGGTCGTCTTCCCTGTTCCTACCTCGCCCGTGAGGACCATTAGACCTTTTGCCATTTCGATTCCGTAGCACAACCCCGCGAGCATTTCGCTGTAATTGGCACTTGGCACGATGAATCTGGGATCAGGGGTTAAGCTGAAAGGATATTGCTTTAGTTCAAAGAACGTTTTATACATACTTCACATTTGAAAGTGATGCCGGAAACGCTAACTGATGCGTTCGAAAAGCCTCGACATCTGCAAAATAACTATCAAAATGGGGACGGCTAAAATACTCGCCGCAAGGCCTGCGGACAGTTTCAGCAGGTAAATTCGATTCGCATTCTTCAGTTCCGTGTTAGTAAACAAAGGGGGAACCGTGGCGAGTACCGGCAAACCTGTGTAGTGCTTTACATCTTCCACGTTTTGGATAGTGAAGAAGCGGGGAAATTCGTAGAATCCTGCGAGAAAGAGACCGATTGCTAAACCTATCGCGCCGCCCATGATGGTAAAAACGGGCTTTTTCGTCGCGTTTACCGGCACCTGGGGCAGGTTGGCAGAATCGACCATCCGGATCGTTTCTCCCTGATAATTTTCCTCTCTATCGACGTTTCCCTGCGCCGTATTGTATTTCTTAAGGAGTTCATCATAGATCCCTTTCGCGGATTGGTACTGGTTATCGATCCCGGTCAACTGTACCTTTACATTCGGAATGGTGTTTATCTTTGCCTCTAATGCATTTATTTCGCCGGAATTTTGTCGCATCTCGTTGTCCTTAGCCTGAAGTTGCTGGTCAATCTGGACGATCTGGCTCTCCGCCTTGTCCTTTTCGATCCCTAAGCTTCTGGCCTGCAATTCAGCTTTGCGCGACTGCGATTGATTTGCCTGTCGCACACGTCGATCGGTGTTTTTAGACAATTTCTCTATCTCATCATTGATCTTGCTTATGTCGGTTTGAGCCTGAAGTATCTCAGGATGCTTGTCCCGGTACTGTTTTCGTAGGTTGTCAAGCCGGGCGCTTAGTTCTGCGCGCCTCTGGACTAGTTGGGCATACGCCGGGGTATCCTCTACACGCGACGCCTGAGCAACGGCTTCATTTGTTTCCTTCTCGTTAAAATCTTGAAGCAATCGCATTTGGCTATTCAATGAACGTATGCTTTCCTGAATACGGCCGCGTTCCGAAAGCAGTGAATCTTTGTCTTTAGATATTGTCTCCTCGCGTTTCATCAGGCCTTCAAGCTGGGCGATAAGACCCTGCGAGGATTCTGGAAGCGTTTCGACATTTTGCGACATGATCTCGAGTCGTTGCTTCTCGAGCGCATCAAGGTTTGCTTTTGCAGAATTCAACTGATTATCGATAAACTCCTTCGTCGTCTTTGCACTTTGGTCGGACTCTATTGCAGGAACAGCAATGTACTTGTTGGAGAGTTCCGCTGTTACGGCTTGTGCATGTTCCGGCGTGCGGTCGCGGTATGTGATCCGAAATCCAATTACCTTTTCTTCGTCAACTTTCTCAAAATCGACATTGATGTTATTTCGCATACGCACAAGGATTTCTTCCATCGGAACTCCGGCGGCTCTTTCCGATTCGAATAAGTTATGCCTGGTCACCATCGGCTCGAGCGATGATCTACTCAAGATGTTTTGACTTATAGTTTGGATCCTTTGTGACAGATCGCTGTCGGTCAGAGAAGGTGCGACCTTTTCAGAGATCGTAGGAGCTTTTATCGCCAGTAGAGCAGTTGACTGGTAAACGCTCGGAGCGGACCAAACGGCCCATGCAACCGCTATTAATACCGTCAGGGTCGGCAAAAGAATATGCCACTTACGTCGGCGGGCCATTTGAAGATATTCGCCGATCTCTCGTTTTCTGAATTCAACGCTCATATAAGTTTTTAATCCGGCACATACTCGCTTAGGCGCTTTGCCACAGAATTAGAAAGTGAAATTGCCTCCTGAAGTGAGGCACTTTCGTCATCACCGAAGGGTGTCATAACTCGGATGATCGCTCCGTCTGAACGGTTACGTAAGACACTGTCCTTAAAAGTATCGGCCTTGTCCCAATATTCACTTGAATTCGTTCGCCCTCGCCCCTGAAACCAATAGATCATCAGTCCCTTATATTCCCCACGCTGCACTAAATATTTGTTTGCTTCAAAATTTGTACCGTCGGGCTTGGATAGCTGGACTGGATCAAGTTCTTTCATCTCCCAGCCTGAACCTGGCAGACAATTTCGGGGACTGTGATAGGTCGCCCCTGTTCTTTGTGAGTCGTAATAGCCGATAAAAAGGTTGAGCTTCTGCCCGTAGGGTGAGCGATATTCACGCATTACATAGTCGCTCGCACCTAATACCCGTTCCGTTTCCTCACTAAATCGCTTATCGTCTCCGATCTTCAACGATCCATCGAGAATCATTGGAAAGCTGGAAAGCTGGCGTCGTTGTACCTTTGATTCGACACGATTTTCCAGCCAGCTTATCAGAACGCCGGCGGTCAGAATTGTGACAAAAAGGGCGAGCACTCGTTGCTGGGATACACGGTATGTACCTTCCTGAACCGCAGCGTTCGGATGTCCAAATTGGCCGGACCTATTATTTGGAAACGCTTTCAACAAAACCATGTTTGTGGCAGCCAGCAGGATAAACGCCGAAATGAATACGACGAACCCGGACACTTCGTGGACCGTTCCCTCCGCCGCACCGGCGCCATAGTAGTAAGTAAGCACTCCTGTAGCCGTCACGCGAAATGCATTCGTTATAAGTGCGATCGGGATAGAAGATAAGACAAGCAACATAGCACGCCATGTGAATGGATCCTTGTAAAGCTCGTCGAGTGACTGTTTTACATGTTCTCCATTGCGTTTTGTGAAGTACGCGAGAAGCAGCGCGAGCGTCGCTAAGGTCATAAGCGAGCGAACGCCGCTGCAAGCTTCGACTACTTCAAGTGCAATACTCTGGGCCGCTCCTATTGGGATCAACTCGATAATGTTGCCCTTGCGAATCGACGGAATGCCAAAGAGCTGCATCCCCTTCCCGGCGATCTGCGACGCCCATAATTGAAGCGGAAATGCTAATTTGTTGAACAAGATCTGCGGTATTGGGATCGCGAAAAGGAGTAATGTTAACGGAAGTAATAAATTTAATAAAAGTCGCCTTCCGAAGAAATAGATCGTAACTCCCGCAAGGAATACGACTATCGAGATACGTTGAATGTACAGCTCTGCTCCTAAAACTCCTGCGAGGAGCATTAGCATCGCGAACAGGATTAACGGATATCCAATAAAGGTATTCGGCTCTTGACGGGCACTTCGAAGCTTTGCGCGATCGAGCCATAGGACCAACCCGATCACGACCGGAATAATAAATCCATGGGAATAGTTTTCGTCTACCCACCAGTTACTTGCGAGTTTCAACGAAGTTCC
>JBJMGN010000108.1:0-5586 GCA_045807885.1 Pyrinomonadaceae bacterium
CAGGCTCATCTACGCAAGAGGCGCGTTCAAAGAATCGGACGTGCCGATGACCGCGTGGGCACTTGCTGGATATTCGATCGGGCTGACCGGTTACGCGGCGATCAAGATACTTTCGCCGGCCTTTTACGCAATAAACGACGCCAAGACGCCGATGATGATCGCCCTCGCATCGATCGTCGTCAACCTGATTGGCAGCTACGGCCTGCGGGAGCTTTTATCGGGATACGGCGTAACCGCCGAAAATCCGCACGGCTACGGACACGTCGGTGTCGCCCTTGCGACGTCGCTGGTGGCTCTCGTCAACTTCTTCGCTCTCGCATTGATCATGCGAAAGCGGATACATAGGCTAAACGGCCGGGACATAATTTTCTCATTCCTAAAGATCGCCGCTGCATCCGTGGTGCTTTCGGCTGTATGCTACGGGTCGTACAATTTCCTGCTCAGCCGTTATGGCTCGTCGGGATTGGCGCTGAGATTCGCAGAAGCGTTTGTGCCGATCGCACTTGGAGGAGTCGCATTTGTTGTGACGGCGAAATTGCTTGGCGTGCGCGAGCTTCAGCAGCTTTTTGCGGCGTTTCGCCGAAAATTCGCGGGTTAAATGATCAGAGAATTCAACGGTAAAATTCCGCGGATCCACTCGAGCGTCTACGTCGCTGACTGCGCGACCATCATCGGCGACGTCGAGATCGGCGAGGACGCGAGCGTATGGTTCGGTTCGGTCATTCGCGGAGATGTGAATTACATCCGCATCGGTGCACGGACGAACATTCAGGACATGACGATGATCCACGTCAGTTCGAAGACGCACTCGACGATTTTGGAAGAGGAAGTTACGGTCGGCCATCGCGTAACACTACACGGATGTTACGTCGAGCGTCGCTGCCTTGTCGGCATTGGTGCGATATTGCTGGACGGCGTTCGTATCGGAGCGGAATCACTCATCGCAGCGGGTTCCTTGCTCACACCCGGGACACAGATCCCACCGCGGTCGCTTGTTATGGGCGCACCCGCAAAAGTAAAACGTGAATTGACCGATGAAGAACGGGCATACCTCGACCGCTCCTGGCAAAACTACACCGAGTTGAAAGAGAAATACAGAAGTTAGCCACGAATTACGCCAATGACACGAATTTTAGAAGAGTTGATTCGTGCTATTCGTGTGATTCGTGGCTAAAATAGCTTTCTTATGGCGAGCACCAACCCAGCCCGCGGGATGCGCGATTTTCTCCCTGCCGATGTGCGAAAACGTGAATACGTGATGGGCATCATAAAGGAAGTGTACGAATCGTACGGCTTTGAGCCGCTTGAAACACCGGCAGTCGAAAACCTCGAAACCCTAACCGGAAAGTACGGCGAAGAAGGCAACCAACTCATTTTCAAGATCTTGAAGCGGGGCGAAAAACTCGAAGGCGCTATCGAGCAAGGCAGAACCGCGACGGTTACGGAGCGGGCAGATTCAAAGTTGGCTGACCTGGCTCTTAGATATGATCTAACGGTTCCTTTGGCGCGGGTCGTCGCCGATAACAAAAACGACCTACCGAAATTCTTCAAACGTTACCAGATACAACCCGTCTGGCGCGCCGACCGCCCCGCACGTGGACGCTTTCGCGAGTTTTATCAATGCGATGTCGATTCTATCGGCTCGTCCTCAATGGTCGTTGAAGGAGAACTGATCTCAGCCGTCAGCGAGATCCTGAAGAGATTGGGTTTCAACGATTTTACAATTCGATTGAATCATCGCGCCGTGTTAACTGACATTCTGGATACGGCGGGCGTGCCGACCGAGCTGCACGGCGTGGCGTTGGTAGCTATCGACAAACTCGACAAGATCGGCCCGGAAGGCGTCGCCAGGGAGCTTTCCGAACGCGGGATCGCAGAAGCCGCTTCGAAAATGCTGCTCGACATTTTCGAAGAAACCCGCCAGATAATTGGTGAAGGCAAAGACGTAAATCGAACTATCGTGAGCAATCTTATAAACATTGTCAGCAACGAGGTCCTGACCGAGCTGGGCCAGATTTTGAAGTTCGCAGAAAAGTGTCCGGTTGAAATAGACCCAAGCCTTGCCCGTGGCCTTTCGTATTACACCGGCGCGATCATGGAGATCAATGTGCCAGATCTCGCGGGCTCGCTTGCCGGCGGGGGGCGTTATGACGGATTGATCGGAATGTTCGGCAAGGAGCAGATCCCGGCATGCGGGTTTTCGCTTGGGCTTGAGCGGATCCTGGTTGTAATGGACGAACGCGGAATGTTCCCGCCGGAGATCGCCGAATCGGCGCCGGCTGATGTGTTAGTGACGATCTGGAGTGAAGAAACCATCGGCGAATCGCTAAAGCTCGCAAATAAACTGCGCTCTACTGGTCTTCGCGTGACGGTTTATCCCGAGCCGGATAAACCCGGCAAACAGATAAAATACGCCGATTCGATAAACGTGCCGTATGTATGCATTCTCGGTCCTTCAGAGATCGAAAACGGCGTAGCGAAGCTCAAAAACATGAAAACCGGAGAGGAATTTACCAAAACAGCCGCCGAAATTGCCGAAACTCTCGCCTCTGTTACATAAACGGAAGCCATCGTCACTGTAACATTGGTCTCCGTCAGAGAAACATTAGCTTCCGTCAGAGAAACATTGATCTCCGTCAGAGAAACACTGGCTATCGGTACAGAAACATTGGCGATCGGTAGAGAAACATTGGCTGTCGTTAAAGAAACACTGGCTGTCGGTAGAGAAACATTGCCCAGCGGCACAGAAACATTGGTCACCGGTAGAGAAACTTTGGCCGACAGAACAGTTGCATTGTCCAATGTGAGAGTTACAGCGTCCAGCGTGACGGTTATTTTGGTTGACGGAAACGATACACCGGCTAGAGTAAAGAAATGAAGAAAGTAGTTGCGTCCGCTTTTGTTTCCGTTTTCTGCCTATTTCTCCTTTTTGCGACATACGGCCAAACCGTCGATTCAAGGTCGCTTCCGAATTTTGCCAAAGTTAACGACCGTTTATTTCGCGGCGCCGAGCCCAAAAAAGAAGGCATCGCGGAGTTAAGGGCGCTTGGGATCAAGACCGTGATCGACATGGGCCACGGGATCGAAGATTCAAAGGACGAGCGTGCGTGGGTGGAAGCTGCCGGGATCAAATACGTCAACATCCATCTCCACAATTGGATGAAGTCAAAGCCTGAAGATATCGACGCGATCCTCAAAGAAGTTGAAGCGGCGGGAAATCAGCCTGTGTTTCTCCATTGCAAACTTGGGAAAGATCGCACCGGGACAGTCGTCGCCATTTATCGAATGAAAAACGATGGCTGGCTTCCCAAGCAGGCCCTCGACGAAGCCAAAACATACGGAATGGGCTGGTGGCAGATCTGGATGAAGGATTTCGTAAACGACTACTACCGCGATAGGATCCGCAAACAAAACGACTAACTGCTTAGCGAAAACTTCTCCATCGAGGCTTATACTTCTTATGCAGTTCAACGGCCTCAATGCATCGCAAACTTGAACCGAAACTTTTCACAGTCCTAAAAGAAGGATATTCGTTCAAGCAGTTTCAGGGCGACCTGATGGGCGGCCTTACGGTCGGCGTTGTCGCTCTTCCCCTCGCCATTGCCCTCGCCATTGCTTCTGGCGTCAAACCCGAACAAGGCCTTTATACAGCTATTGTCGCGGGTTTCGTGATTGCCGTTCTCGGCGGTTCCCGCGTACAGATCAGTGGGCCTACCGGGGCTTTCGTCGTCATCGTTTACGGCATCGTCCAAAAATACGGTTATGACGGACTCGTCATTGCAACCCTTATCGCAGGCGTGCTGCTCGTGATTATGGGCCTCGCGCGAATGGGAGCGTTGCTCAAATTCGTTCCATATCCGGTGATCGTCGGGTTCACGTCCGGCATTGCTTTGATAATTTTTTCGTCCCAGGTTAATGACTTTCTCGGCCTGAAGATCGAAAAGGTCCCCGCCGATTTCGTCGAGAAATGGATCGAATATGCGAAGCATTTGCCAAATATCGATATCTATACATTCGGGGTAGGCTTAGCTTCGCTCCTGATCATAGTCCTCTCGCCGCGCGTTACACACCGTGTTCCCGGGCAGTTGATCGCGATAGTTGCAGCTACGGTCGCTGTTCATTATTTTCAAATGCCGGTCGAAACTATCCAGTCTCGATTCGGCGGAATGCCGACCGGCCTGCCGACACCGCAGCTTCCGTCAGTCACCTGGGCCAGCTTTCAGGAGCTTTTCGCGCCCGCGATAACGATCGCCATTCTGGCTGCGTTGGAATCCCTCCTTTCGTCGGTCGTCGCTGACGGGATGACTGGTACACGGCATCGTTCAAACATGGAACTTATAGCCCAAGGTGCGGGAAACATCGCATCGGCGATTTTCGGTGGTATTCCCGCAACCGGAGCGATCGCACGCACAGCGACCAATATCAAGAGCGGCGGTAAGACCCCGATCGCCGCCATAATTCATGCCATTTTCCTGCTGCTTGTGCTTTTATTCATCGGCGAATGGGCAGCTATGATCCCGATGGCCACTCTTGCAGCCGTGCTGATAGTTGTCGCGTACAACATGAGCGAGTGGCGTGAATTTCAGCATCTGCTGAAAAGCCCGCGCGGCGACGTAGCCGTTTTGCTCTCGACTTTTCTGCTAACGGTTTTCATCGAGCTCACGGTCGCAATACAGGTCGGAATTCTGCTTGCCGCGTTTCTCTTCCTTCAAAAAATGTCGAAGGAAGCCCACGTTGATGTCATCACCGATACGCTCGATGAAGATGAGGAATTCAGATCGCGCGATATGTCGAAGATAGACATTCCGAAACGCGTCGAGGTCTTCGAAGTCTACGGCTCACTCTTTTTCGGTGCGGTCAGTCAGTTCAAGGAATCTATCCGCATCGTCTCGAACAAACCGAAAGTGATCATTCTTCGCATGCGTCAAGTCCCGTCTATTGACGCAAGCGGCATTCACATCCTGGAAGAACTGGTTAAGGAGTCGCACACGTCGGGCTGCATTGTAGTGTTTTCGGCGGTTTCGCGGTCAGTTTATCGCATAATGAGGAGCACCGGTTTTGTCGACATCGTCGACCGTAAGAACTTTGTGCCCGATATATTTGCAGCTCTGGAGATCGCGCGAAAATATCTTGAACAGTCAGACCCGGACCGAACAGCATAAATGGAGATGTTCATAGAAAATTATAAGGTAGATGCTTTGAGGTCGTTTCGCAGCTATAAGAAGCTCGCGGAGCGAGCGATCGAACAGGTCTCGGACGATGAATTTTTTCGGACGATCGACGGTGAAGCGAATTCGATCGCGGTCATCGTCAAACATGTCGCCGGCAATCTTCATTCCCGTTGGCAGGATTTTCTCACAACCGACGGCGAAAAACCGACGCGAAACCGCGACACCGAGTTCGAACTTATCGACGACACACGCGAATCGCTTGAAAAGTTCTGGGAAACCGGCTGGAAGACGTTATTCGAAAACATCGAACCGCTTACAGCCAACGACTTCTCAAAAACGATAACGGTCCGCGGCGAGCCGCATACCGTGCTCGAGGCGATCAACCGCCAGTTGACACACTACAGCTATCATGTCG
>JBJMGN010000109.1:0-7267 GCA_045807885.1 Pyrinomonadaceae bacterium
AATGCTTTATTTATTCGGTAAAACATTGCTAAAATAGTTGTTCGGAGTGCCCCTGTCGCTCCGGTCCCTCACCCGCTCCTGCGTTTTATTATCTTCACTAATTACCTGCCAGTGATTGTCTGAATGAAAAGATTTTCAGAAAAAGTTAAGGATATTGTTGAAGTACGCTCTTACGAAGTCGTCTCCGACCTTCTGGCCGAACCGGCACTGACGGTTTCGAGCTATCAATTCAGCGATGCAACCACCGACCTGACCGTTAAGTGGCTCGATGAAGTAAGCAACGGAGCGCCCGGAGGCAGGTGCAGGGCGATCGCAGGTTATCGAGGTGTTGGCAAAAGTCATTTTCTTGCGATGGTGTCGGTTATTGCGTCGCACCCGGAAGTTCGTTCTTTAATTACCGAAACCCATGTCGGATCGGCCTCACAGCGTCTATTACGTCGGCATTATCCCGTAGTGAACGTGCGCCGCGGACTTCGGCCATCGTTGATCGATGAGCTTAAGGCGGCCGCGGCAGAAGCGTTTGAAGTAAGCGAAGAGTCGCTCGGTTTCGATGTCGCCGGCATACTTGAAAAGGTCAGGCAACTATCCGCGGATCTGCCTGCAATTCTGTTGATAGATACAGCCTCTGACAGGACCTCACCTGTTGAACGAAACGACGGCGACGATCTGGCGACGATCGCTAGCGAATCAGCTAAGCTGGGAATTTTCGTCGGATTGGCATTGGATGATGATATTGCCGATGCGGACGGTTCCAATCTGGCTATATCCCGTTCATTTGCAATCGATTACCTCGACCCTGAGCATCTTCATAAGGTCGTAAACTCACTGATCTTCCCAAAGCACTCTCGAATGCAGACGGTCTTAAGCGGCGTTTATGCTTATTTCCGTGATTCAGTACCGCAGTTTCGATGGAGCGAACAGCGTTTTTCCGCCCTTTACCCACTGCATCCAGCGACCTTGGAATTGGCACCGTACATTCGAGCCTATTTACCCGATTTCGCCTTGCTGGGATTTGCATCGGAAGCGGGCGAAAAGATCCTCGGCCGTCCGGCCGATTCGCTGATCGGATTTGAAGAGATCTTTGACAGCACGGAATCGGACCTGCGAAAAGTAGAGGAAACGACTTCGGCGTTCGCCGCCTACGACGATCTTACCGGAAAGCTGATCAGTACAATGCCGGTTACCGAGCGCCATAGAGCGAAATTAGTACTGAAGACGCTGTTCTTGCTTTCGTTGAGCGGCAGGAGTTCGACTGTTGACGAGATCGCCAGCGCAATGCTTGTCGTTGACGATGCAGACCTTCAGCAGAGCCGAGTTCAGATCGAGTCAGCTTTGAAGGCATTTGCGAAAGCATTGCCAGAGGCCGTCACCCTCGACGATTCCGGCGTAAACGTCGCTTATACATTCCGCATCGGCTCGAACAAGCTGGCGCGAGAGCTTCACACCCTCGCTTCGGAAATTAGCGAGGCGGATGTCGACAAGCTTTATCTTCGTGCGATCGGGATGCGATTTCCTGAGATCGCAGGATCGAGTGGTGACTCTGAAAGCGATTTCCAGCCGGTCGAAATGGCAGCGATTTGGCGCGGAACGCTACGACAGGGTCGAATGCAGGTATTCGCGTTGCAGTGCGAGGTAAACTATTCGTTCGGCGAGACAATACGTCCGCATTGGGAGCTGCAAGTTAGATTAGACGACCGGCGGGCCGACGCTGCATCCGATGAATCGGGTTCGGTCAAGATCGAATGGTTGCCTGATCCACTAACAAATGATGAGAAACGACGATTGGCTTCTCATCACGTTCTGAAAACCAATTCGGAACTGCGCGCGAAATATGGCGATCAGCTCTCAGCTCTTATCCAATCTCATAATCGAACTGTCGAGTCGATAGTCGATCGAACGATGATAGCGGATGCACGGTTGGCGATCGACGGTTTTGATTACAACTTTTCCGAGGCGGCTCGGGAAGCACAGAATCTCTCCGGGATGTTGACGGTAATGCTCGAACCGCTCTTTGAATCTATCTATTACGAGCACCCTTATTTCAAAGAGTTACTGAGCGACGAGGCGGTCGAGAATTTCATTAAAGAAGTACTTGGCAGCCAAAGTCGGGTTGGAATAAATGCATCGTCACTGGCGTCTTCATTTGGTGCTCCTCTATCGCTTGTTAAGTCTGAAAATGACGGTTTTGTGCCGAAATCGAAGGACGAACTGAGCGATGTGGATAGCGTCCGTAAGATCCTAAACTTGGTCGATTCTTCCGAAGGAGCTCCCATTGGATTTCATTCCGTTGAAAGCTTGCTCGGTGCGTCGCCTGTCGGCCTTTCGCATCAGGCAGTCAGATTGATTCTTGCTTCAATGGCGGTGAACGGCCTCGTCGAATTCGTAACTACCGGCAATGAACGAATAAGCGGAAGATCGCTGGATCTGAAAATCGACTGGAGCGAGATCGCATACCTTTCAAGGCCCAGCCGCGCCAAGGTCTCCGGAGAAAGGCTGGCAAGGTGGGCACGCGCGATCACCGGCGATGACTCGATACTCTCGCTTGATGATCCCGACGACCGAAGGAAAGTGCTCGAAGTTCTCGTCGACATTTCTTCCCAGTGGCAGCGAAAGAACCCGATCGCGGTGCAGTCGGATATCCCCGAATTGGAATTCAATACCAGGGTTTGGCGGGACAGGATCAGGATCGCGGACGCGTATCCCGAAATGATCGCAATGGTCGACGAAGCGCTGATGGGTGAAATCGAACTGGATGTATGCATTGAACGAATTTCCGAGGCTTTTTACGACCGGCCCAAAACGTTTTTCTCAGTACGCGATTCTGTTTCCGCAATGGAAAACTTCGGGTCGTCGTTCCAGGAGCGCGAAAGATTAAAAAACTATCTGACGCTTGTCGAAACTTCTCCTGATGCTGCAGTCGAAGAAGCCAGGGCGGCAGTTTGGTCGACCTTGCGAACCTCGCAAATCGACCCGAACGAAAAATCAAGCCGCGAACTCGGTTATGTTTGGACGAAATTTCACCGGCTATATACAGAAGCTTATGTGTCTCTGCATGAAAATGTAAAAGCGAACACTATTGGTCAAACCTGGTTTGAAAGCACGGTTGGGCAGGACCGCTGGCGAACGTTTATAGCTTCGATGGAGTCTGAACCTATTAATAAACAGTTTGGTTTGCGCTTCCGTCGTATTCGACGTGAGATCGAATCACTCCGATGCACCGACGACCCGACACTGCATCTCGCCGTAGCGCCGGTATGCGCCTGTGCTCTCACATTCGCCACCAGTATGTCTTTCGATCGACTATCGACCGAACTGAACTGTCTGGTATCAGAGGTATTTTCGTATTTTGAGGATCTGGTGGTCCGACAACGTGAAGACATCAAAGTACAGATATCAAGGGAGATCAAAGGAACTTCCCATGAGGAAACAAATGTCATCATGTCCGGCCTACGAGAGATTATTGATAGTGATATCACTATGACGGAAATACCCGACCGGCAGCTTGATGTGTTAGGTCTTTACGTCACTGCTTCCGGCGACGATGAATTTTGGCCGGGCGCTGGCATAGACGCGTACGATTCCTCCGCCGCGCCGTTGCATGCGGTTTAGCATCGACGCCGTGATATATTGATGGCGTGACCGATATTTGTATTATCGGCGTCGGAAATATCGGCGGATCGCTTGCGATCGCGCTTACCCGGGCCGGTTACAACCTTTCTCAGTTAGTGACGTGCGAACGAAACGTCTCCCCAAAAATCAAACGCCAGGTTTCCGCCGATTCTCAAATCGTACAGTGGAAAGATCTTAAGGCAATCGATTCCAAAGTAATTTTCATTACGACCCCGGACCCGGAAATAGAAAAGGTGTCGGAACGGATTTCGCAGTTCGTTAAAAAAGGTCAATTTGTCTTTCACGCCAGCGGTTCGCTTTCGTCCGCGGTTTTGCAAACAGTCGCAGATAATGGCTGCCTAATTGCATCGCTTCACCCGCTGACCTCTGTTAGCGATCCGATTCGCGGCGCCTTGCAATTTGAAGGTACCTATTTCTGTATCGAAGGTGAGGCTAAAGCGGTTAAATTGGGAAAACGGATTGTCAAGGACCTCGGTGGCCATAGTTTTGCGATCGCGACCGAGAGCAAACCTTTATATCACGCGGCAGCAGTGACGGCTGCTGGACATGTTACCGCGCTATTCGACGTCGCGGTTGAGATGTTATCGAAATGCGGTTTATCAATGGAAGAATCACAAAGAATATTCTTTCCGCTGATTCGCAGTACGGTCCAAAATCTGGAGCACGAGAGACCTGTTAGGGCCCTCACAGGCAGTTTTGCGCGTTTGGACGTTGATGCTTTTGAAAGACATCTGGAGGCAATGCGATGCCGAGTCTCGCCGGAAATAATCAATATTTATCTTTCGCTGGGGCAGCATTCACTCGCTCTAGTAGAACGGCGGGACGGTATTACCGAGCGTTCAAAAGCGTTCGGTGAGCGTCTGTCTATGGCACGGCGAAAATCGAGGTGATAAACTAACCTTACGGGCCCGCATTATGCAAAAAAAGCCGATCGAGTTTTTGCAGGAAAAAGTGATATTCCGCGAACATATCCAGAAATACGGCCTTCGTCGTACGGCTCAGCGGGATCTTATTTTGGAGATATTTCTGCGGACGGAAGAGCATCTTACGATCGAAGATCTGTACACGCTTGTACATCGCCAGGATCCGACAGTCGGGCAAACTACCGTATATCGGACGTTAAAACTGTTAACTGAGGCCGGGCTGGCACGAGAGGTGCGTTTCGGCGATAACAAGACCTATTACGAGCATCATTACAATCACGAGCATCACGATCACATGATCTGTACGGAATGCGGAAAGGTAATAGAGTTTTTTTCGCAGGATATTGAAAACCTGCAGGATCAGATGGCAGACAAATTTGGATTCAGGCCTACGCATCATAGTCTGCGGATGTGGGGAATTTGTGCAGATTGCCAGCGACAAAAGGTCGGGAGTGCGATCGCCGCGCCAGGAGCGCAGCCTCGTGTTCGATTGAGATCGGTTGTCGACTAAAACTACGTAATATGAATGAAGTACAGATCAGTTTCCCCGATGAAGGTCGCGAAGGTGTGGTTCCCGTGGGAACCTACTTGATAGATGCCGCTAAACGCCTGGGCGCTTCGGTGTCAGAATGTGCGGTCGAAGGGGAGCATGTTTGTTCGATTATAATCAATGAGGGAAGCGACTTATTATCGCCCAAGACTGAGGTTGAGTCGGAACATCTTAAGGGTGAACCACGTGACCAAAATGAAAGGCTTGCATGTTTTGCCAAAATCGACAAGCCGGGAGTTATCGTAGCAATGGTTAAAAAGAAAAATGAACCCGCAGCAGAAAAAGAAAAACCTGATGAAAGGGATGAGGTGTACAGGAAGGAGTTTGCTGACCTTCCGCTGGAAAAAAAGATAGCAAATCTTGTGCAGCTTGAGGCGATGGCATTAAGTGAGACATTCGCATTCGTCATCAATTCCCCGTTTAAGGTTTTTGATAAGATCGGCGACGTGTTAGCGGAATTTGGATTTCAAAAGGAAGAGGCAGAGAAGCGAAGAGCACGTCCGGCAGAGACCAAAAACGGCGAAGCGAAATCCGGTTCAAAAAAGCAAAAGACGTCGCAGCCAGGAAAGGCGCCGGAACAACCGCAATCGTCCTGATTGCAAAATAGGATGCAGGAGCGAACTGAATCAACCAGTCTTTCCAGGGTCGTTCGTGACCGCGGACAGTATGTTCTCGTGTTCGCGGTGATCGCTTCGCTTTTGGTTGTTGTCAACATCCCAATATTCGTTGTTTTCTTTTTCGGCGTTTTCGCATATTTTATGGCGAAGCTAATATCGCCAGGAGGACGAACCCGCACTCGGGGGATCTTCGAGTTTTATCTTTCTGCGAACGAAATACTGCGAGAAGATATGCGACGTTGGTATGGGTTTGAGATAAATGAAACGATCAGCCGCGGAGAACAGATATTGAAAGAGATGCGGCACGCCCCGCCGCTCGTACATTACGCGCTCGGCGCGCTTTATCACAAAGTCGGTGATCATTCTTCTGCGGTAAAGCATCTTTCATACGTAAGCGAGAATCCTGAATCATTCGAAAGCGCGGTTGTTTATCCCTCAACGGAATTACGGAATTACGTAAATGTTCTCCGAAAGATCGAACGTGAACCGTCTGAAGCACCGCTTACATCAGCGGCGGTGCGGTCGCTTGAGCGGTCGCGAAAGCTAAAGAGTGACTTGTTATTAGATGAGAGTCGACGGATTGTTGACCAACTCAAAGTAAAAGAGCCGGAGAAACTTCCTCAGCCACACACGACTTCGCTAAATGGCGATAGTGTTGTGCAAAGCGACGAACAGACAGATTCAAATTCAAATGGCTCCTCGGAAAAGGAGAAAGAAATGCCGCAACAGGGAACTTATTTGCCGGCGATCTTCAGCGAAAAGGTGAAAGAGAACGCAAAGGAAAACGAGGGTTCACGTAAGCCGATCAGCGAAGTACTTCATGACATATATGACAGCAACGTCAATTGAGTGTCGCATCGGTTAAATACCAAAAAACCGCCGGATCGCCTTCAGCACTCCTGCTTTTTCCCGAGATTGTTCACTATCCCCGTCGTCGGCGATAACATTGAGCAGGACCTTTCTTTCTTCAATTATTTCGCAAACTGCGGTCATAAGTTCGGGATTTGCTTCGAAGATAGGCTTCATCGCGGCCTTCCTAATCTCCAACACATCGACCTCATCTTCCGCTACGACCGTTGCCGACCTTGGCTCGCCAGTTAGCAAACCCATCTCGCCAAAAAAATCGTTTACGGTAAGTCGGTTGATCACCTTCTGTAAATTATTTTCGGGGATCTGCACCTTTACATTTCCCCGGACCACCACAAACATGGAACGACCTTCCTGGCCCTTTCGCACGATGGCTTCACCGGGCGCAAAAATTCGTTTCACCGACGCCCGTGCTAGCTTATCGATCTCTTCCTCCGAAAGTGGTGCGAAAACGGGTACATTTGCAAGATGTTCGGCAGCATCATTGATCATTTCGTCGCCGGATAACGTCTCTGGTTTGGGTTCGACGTGGATGGTCCGAGTTGGAAACGCAAATTCAATATTCTCCCGTTTGAACACGTACCATATTCGCTGCCGTATCAATGCGTCGGTGTCATTATATTTTTCGTACTTTTCGATCCAATATTTAACTTCCCATTCGATGCCGTTGTCACCCAGAT
>JBJMGN010000110.1:0-4585 GCA_045807885.1 Pyrinomonadaceae bacterium
GTATTTATCTGTTTATCTGCGTTCATCCCCGGTTCGATCTCAGTTTGGCGAGAAAAAACAGGTGGGACAGTTTGGGACAAGGGGCGAAAAAGTTTTCGAAAATCGCTAAATTTCGCCCTAAAAGTCGCTGTAACTACTTTCTGTACATCACTTATCTGTCCACTAAAGGCCAGTGGACACCCTGTGGACAGTCAGTGGACACCTTGTGGACACACACTCGACAAAAAAGTACTTGGGACAGTGGGACACTTTGGGACAACATGCAGAACGCCCCATAAAATAAGGTCGAAATTGAATTCTGTGCTGTCCCATCGATGTCCCGTCAAATAATTGCGTGGGACAGCGGGACAGTTTGGGACGGGCCGTTATTTATGGTAGGTGCAAAAGTCGTGCGGCTCGGAACCGGCTTTGAAGGTTTTTGTTTCGGGCAGAGGGCAGTTTGAGGTGGCACGCATTCCCGTGATAGGGCAGACCAAAACCGATACTGTGTCGGCGGGCGAACGGTCGGCTCGTCGCGGACGAACGGTCTGGTTCGAATTCGTCCCGACGTCCTCCTGCCAAGTTTCATCCAGCGGCGTCGGCGAGGGAGTCGGCAATTCGCTCTCGGGCGGAATGTCGGTTTCGGTTATTAACTGCCGATTCGGAACCGTCCCGCTTATGAACAGCTCGACGCGACGAAATTCCGCGGGTACGTTCGTATTAAAGATCTCTTTGGTTTCGGGTACAGGCTCTACCGCCCACGCAGGATCATCTACTGCGGGATCAGCCACTTTCGGCGTTGCCGTTGGCGATGGAGACGCGGAGGCTGTTTCCAGCGCGTCGAGTTCCCTGATCAAGGCGCCATTTCGGGTGTCGATCTCTGCCTTACGAATTCCGGGAGGCATCGGCCAATCGCCGTTCCATTCCGGATGTTCGTCGAGGGCGGCTTTCATGAAATCGGCCCAGATCGGCATTGCTGAATCGGCACCCTTCATCCCCAGATCGTCGTTCTCGTCAAAGCCGACGTATACCACGCAAACCAGATCGGGAGTAAATCCGGCAAACCATCCGTCGCGCGATGTTCCGGTCTTACCTGCGAACGCGGCCTTTCGCGGGACGTTTCGAAAACCCCAGGCTTGGGCTTGAGCTGCAGTGCCGCGGTTGATCACGTCCTTCATCATGTCGTCCATGATGTAAGCGACATCGGGGCGAACGACGTTCTTTCTATCGGGCTGCGGCATCACGCGCGTGTAGCCGTCGCCTGTAGCGACCTGAGTGACCGGCAATGGCATGACACGGTCGCCCAGATTGGCAAACGTCGTATACGCCGTTGCGACCTGAAGCGGTGTCGCTTCCGCCGTACCGAGAGCCATCGAGGGATAAGCCTTTTCTACCTTTGGCATGCCGGCTTTTGCAGCGAGGTTCATCACCTTGCCGATGTTGACCTGCATTCCGATGTCGACTGTAATGGTGTTCTTGCTTTTTACCAGGGCGTCGCGAAGAGTGATCTCTTTGTTTGAAAAGGTATCGCCGTAGTTGTTCGGTGCATACGAATCGTTGCCGAATGTGAATACTTTCTTTTCGTCTTTTATAGTGGTCGCAGCTGTGAACACACGCGAGGAGGCATCGTAAGCAGAATTGATCGCCGTGGTATAGACGAAGGGCTTAAATACCGAACCGGGTTGCCGCATTGCAGACGTGGCCCGGTTAAATTGATTTGCCAGATAATCTCGTCCGCCAACCATTGCGACGATCTCGCCGGATTTTGGCCGCATGGCGACGAGGGCCGCATTCAGTGTGCCTTTCTGTTTTTTCTTAAAATAGCCGTCGAGCTTTTCGAGGCGCTTGGCGACTATCTCATAGGCGATCCGTTGGAGGTCAGGATCGATCGAGGTATAGACACGAGTATGCTGCAGAGCTTCGGGGTCGGTGACAAGGTCGGGCAGTTTGTCGACAACATACTGTGTAAAGTAAGGCATACCTTGCAGGTCGTGCCGACTCGACACCTGCTTTAATTCCAGCTTCACCGATCGCGCTTGTTCATATTGCTGGCCGCTAATTTCGGTGGCTTCGAGCATTGATTCGAGTACCTGATTCCGCCGCTCCTCGACCTTTTGCTGATTTTTGAATGGATTGTAGCGATTTGGACTACGGATAATACCGGCGATAAATGCAGCTTCAGGTAATGTTAACTGGGAAACGTCCTTTCCAAAGTAAACGCTCGACGCTTCACCGACGCCGTATATCGATACTCCGGTCTGTTGGCCTAGATATATCTGGTTCGCATACAAGGTGAATATTTCCTTTTTGGTAAGACGCGTTTCCAGGATCACAGACATGAAAGCTTCTTTGGCTTTTCGTTCAAACGTCGGATCGTTGTTGAGTAAAAGGTTCTTTACGAGCTGCTGCGTGATCGAGGAACCGCCCTGGTTTGAAAGAGGAGTATCTGCGTCTTCTTCATAACGACGCCAAAGTGCGCGAGCGATGCCACGGAAATTTACGCCGAAGTGTTCGAAAAAAGCGCGGTCTTCCGTTACTGTGATCGCTTTTACCAGAAGCGGCGGGAGATCGTCGAAGTTAACGGTCTTTCTGCGGCCGTCGCCTTCGGCCGCGAGGGAGCTCAGGATTCGTGGTTCGAGTCGCGATTTGGTTTCATCTCGACCCAGATCGAGATTGCGGATCTTTGAGACAGACTTTCCATCTTTTTCAAACGAGATCGAAAGTGCGTTAAATACTTTTTTACCGTCGATGTTTGCCGTTGCACCGGGCTCGATCAATAGGCTGCCGTTCTGAACGGAAAATCGGCTTCTCGAAGCGTCGGCGCGATTGTTCTTTTCGACGTAGCCCGCCGTCTTCAAATATTCGATCAAACCGGACGGACTAGCGAGTTCACCAATTCGGATATTCTTTGGAGCGGTATAGATACCAGCAGAGGGCGTGAATACTTCGCCGCTGAGAAGTCGCCGATCGATCTCATCGGAAAAAAGGAACCAATAATATGTGAATATAAGAAATCCGCCGAGCAAAATGCCCAGGGTGGCCATCAAGGTCCATCTGTTGAAGATGGCGCCCAGCAAGCGGCGAATTCGAGTCTTTTGCGGCGCTTTATAGACCGTAGGGCGCCGTTCTTTGATCCAGCCTCTTGGCGGCATTTTCGAGCGGTTGCTTCGCGGTCCGATTTGTTCTTGCATTTCGCGTTGAGCGAACCTGAGGGAAAGTGAGGTTTGGTTTTATCTATCTGCCCTGTAGAATTTTATCGGCTTCCACCTATCGGTGTCTAGCGATTTCCTCCGATGAAGACTTTGATTACAGGCGGCAGCGGTTATTTGGGCACGCATCTTCGGCGGCATTTTGGCGCCGATGATCTGTCACGTCGTTCGGGGCTTAACATCCTCAATGGCGAAGATGTTGCAATGGTTTCAGAGTACGATGTCGTGATCCATCTCGCGGCGTGCCTCGACAAATCGTCAGAAGCGACTGAAGAAGTGTTTCTCACCAATGTCGAAGGTACGGTAAATGTACTAAAAAATGTACGTAGGGACGCAGTTTTTATTTTCGCGTCAACAAAAGACGTTTATGGCCGTTTTGCCGATAATTTTGCTGAGGTTACGGAGGAATGTCCTACGTTGTATTCGGGTCAATCCGTACTTGAGTGGTCGAAGCTGATCGCTGAAAGATACGTTGAGTATTATTCGGGCCAGAACAATTTCCGCTCCTGCATTTTTCGACTCTCAAACGTTTACGCTCCCGCTACCGAGGGGAATACGTCCGGATTTGTAGCAGCAGTCGTTGATGCGGTCAATAAAGGCGAAAGCATCCAACTGCCGGGCAGAGGCAAGCCGATACGCGATTTTCTTCATGTCGATGATTTTGCTGCGGCGTGCGAAGCGTTTAGAGAATCTGTGATTCGAAGGGGTCTCTACAATTTAGGCGGCGGCGCAAGCAATTCGGTTTCATTGACAGATCTCGTCGAAAAGGTAGAAGAGGTTTCCGGGTTACAGGCAGCGGTAGACGGTCGAGATCCATTGCCGGACCCGGTTCCCTTCAAGTACATTTCGTCGTTGAATCGCGTGTGGCAAGAACTGGGCTGGAGGCCCGCGATCGATCTGGAGACCGGCATTCGAACTCTAATTTAGGGTCGAAGTTACTTCCAATTGAAGGCAGATGAAGATCATTGTTCGTGGAGCAAATTGGATAGGCGATGCAGTAATGACCATTCCGGCCATGAGGGCTCTGCGCGATCTTTACCCTGACGCAAACATCACTTTATACACCAAACCATGGGCGTCGGGTGTTTTCCAGGACGCTGATTTCATCGACCGAATTCTAACCGTTGAGAATATTGGTACTGGATTTCGAGACACTCTCCGGGAATCAAGACGTGTTTCACGGGGCAAATATGACATCTCGGTTCTTTTCACAAATTCGTTCCAAACCGCGGCGGTCGTTCGTCTTGCAGGAATAGGAAAGAGGATCGGCTTTAGCCGTGAGGGACGCGGCATCTTACTGACCGATCCGATAAAGCCACCGCGTTGGAGAAATGAAAGGCATCAGGTTTTTTATTACTTAACGATAATCGAGGAACTCGCAAAACGCACCGGCGCCG
>JBJMGN010000111.1:0-12241 GCA_045807885.1 Pyrinomonadaceae bacterium
TGAGTATCACGCTCGTTCCCATTCTTGCTTTGAGGTCTTTGATCAATTCCAGAATCTGAGCCTGAATAGTAACGTCTAATGCGGTGGTCGGTTCGTCAGCAATAAGAAGTTCAGGGTCGCATGATAAGGCCATAGCGATCATCACGCGCTGCCGCATCCCACCAGAGAACTCATGCGGATAATTATTGATACGCGTTTCGGGATCAGGAATCCCGACCATCTTCAACATCTTGACGGCGTGCTGAAAGGCCTGTTCTTTTGTATGCCCGAGATGAAGCTGTGTGACCTCCATCAGCTGTGTGGATATCTTTAGGAATGGATTGAGCGACGTCATCGGATCCTGAAAAATCATCGCTATCCGCCGCCCGCGTATCTTCCTTACGTCGTCGATGGATAAGGCCATAACATCGACACCGTTAAAGTTTATTTCCCCCGCGATGATCTTTCCGGGCGGTTCGGGAATCAACCGCATAACAGAAAGGTTTGTAACGGATTTACCCGAGCCAGACTCGCCGACTATACCCAGCGTCTCGCCTTTTTCCAGCTTGAACGTTATGCCGTCGACGGCCTTGACCATCCCGTCTTCAGTTTGAAAGTAGGTTTTAAGGCCGTTGACCGATAGAATCGTGCCGTTTCTTTCCATCAATTAGAATTTGCGCGTTTGCGGATCGAGTGCGTCACGCAAACCATCTCCCAAAAAGTTGAGCGAAAACAAAGTCAAAGCCATGGTCACGCTTGGAAAAATAAGCTGCCATGGAAAGATCGATATGTTCTTGATGCCATCGGCTGCGAGGCTTCCCCAGCTGGCATATGGTGCCTGAACGCCCAGCCCCAGGAACGAAAGAAACGCCTCGGTAAGCATCACGCTCGGGACAGTCAGCGTCGCATAAACGATTACAGGACCGAGAACATTTGGCACTAAATGCCGGAATATAATTCCGAATGTTGAAACGCCGGAAGCCCGTGCCGCGACAACAAACTCTTCGTTCTTCAATGAAAGCACCTGCCCGCGTACGACGCGTGCCATCGTAAGCCACGATACAAGGCCGAGGGCGAAAAACAATAAGAAGATCTGGCTCATTCCCTGATTTCCGACGCCGCCGATCTTCTCTGAGAGGGCAGTAATAAAATCAGGAGCGTTAGGGCCTCCAAAGACCGAAAGCAGAACAATCACGATCAGGATATACGGGATCGCGTAGAAAACATCGACTATACGCATCATGACGTTGTCGATCCGGCCTCCGAAAAATCCCGCAACCGCTCCGTACGAAACACCAACAATAAGCGAGACGATCGTCGAAATGATGCCAACCAGCAGCGAGATTCTTCCGCCCTGGAGCACACGCGCGAGCAGATCGCGACCTGTGTCGTCGGTTCCCATCGGATGCTGCCATGACGGTGGGAAAGAACTGACAAGGTCACCTTCTTCAACCTGCGATGGAACATAATCTGCAGTAAAACCCGTAGTTTTCAAGATTATGAACGGTCCAACCGATACCGCGACTATTATTACGGCGAGCAAGATCAGCCCGACAACAGCCAGCCGGTTTTTCAGCAGCCGTTTCCATGCATCACGCCATAACGACGTGCCTTTTACCTGTCTAAGTTCGTCAGCCATTCAAAAAACTAATCGTACCGAATACGCGGGTCTAAAACCCCGTACGAAACATCGACGATCAAATTAAATACCATGATGAGTATCGAAAGAAATGCAACGATACCAAGTGTCAGCGGCTCGTCTCGATTCAAAACTGATTGAATAAAAATATTGCCGAGCCCCGGAATAGCAAAGACCTTTTCTACAACCACCGTTCCGGCAAGTAGGCCCGCAAGCGCAGGTCCGGTGTACGAAACGACTGGGATGATCCCGCCCCTTATTCCATGACGCAGCAGGACAGACGTTTCGCTTAAGCCTTTCGCTCGCGCAGTTCGAATGTAGTCGGACCGCATCACCTCGAGCATCCCCGCTCTCGTTAGCCGGGCTATGTATGCCATGTAAATTGCGGCTAGAGTTATGACCGGTAATATTAAATTCGTGATGCCACCCCAGCGAGCAGGGGGCAGCCAATAAAGTCCTAAACCGAAAACCAAAACCAGTATCGGCCCCAAAACAAAATTCGGCACAGAAAGGCCCAGCATTGCCGTCGCCATCGAACCGTAATCAAACCCTGAATTTTGGCGCAGTGACGCCACGATACCTGCCGATAAACCAACCATCAATGCAACTAAATAAGCGAGAGCTCCTATCGTCGCTGAATAAGGCAGATGGCGTTTGATAATATCGTTGACCGATTCGCCCTGGTACTTCAGTGAATCGCCAAAGTCGCCGCGAACGACGTTCGAGATCATTAGGAACTACTGCTTGTACCAGGGTTGATCCAGGCCGTATTTACGCTAGATGTTTGCTTCGATCGCGGGCGGCAAAGTTTTTTCGCTTGAGTAAAAACTTCCCGGTGCAATGCGGATCAAAACCCAGGTCACCGATACGACTAGCAGCGCCATCGGGATAATGATCAAGAGCCTCTTGAGAATAAATGCAGCCATTTTTTATTCTGCCGTCTTCGGCTGCTCGGATTTTCGCAACTCGGTGAAGGCCTTCTGCGTCGCATTAAGCCGGTCGAGATTTTGATAAACCCATTCGTCACGTGTGTTCATTATATTGTCAACATCGCGGTCCCATTTAGCCATGTCGCGTTCGATGTAAACAAACTTCCAAGGATGCGATGTTGTTGGATTCGGATACATTCCTTTCACATACGGTTTTTTGATCCAGTTCGTCGCCTGCGTCTGCAAAGGAATCACCGGCTGCTCCTGAATCATCATGAACTCAGCTCGGGCGAGTTTCTCGAACCGCTTCATCTCATCGAGCTCACTGTTGGCCTCATCAAGAAGTTGGTCGTATTTCGGATCCCACCAACCCGTCGAACTGTCATTCGTTTCGGAATAAAAAAGATTCAGAAACGAGAACGGATCCATGTAGTCGCCGACCCAGCCGGCGCGGGCCATTCCGCTAAATTCGAGCTTCTTTCGGTATGAAAGAAACGTCTTCCATTCCATGTTCTTCAGCGGGACAGTGATACCGAGATTCTGCTTCCATTGCGCCTGAATGAACTCCGCGAAAGCTTTGTTGCTTTCAGCGGTGTTGTACGTCAGATCGACTTGATTCACGGGAAAAGTCGGGCAAGAAAAAGCATTGCCGTTTTGCTGAACCGGGAATCCGGCTTCGGTTAACAGCTTTCGAGCTTCGGCCGGATCAAATTCACGTGCCTTCCACTTCTCCAGAGTCGAACCTTTTTTCTTCAGCTCCTCAGCGTAGACCTTCGCTCGGGCTTCTTCGTATTTTGGGAAGAGTCCTTCAGGTGTGAAATCAACAAGCGGTTTGGTTGTCTTTCTAAACTTGGCCAGGGCTTCACGGTCGATAGCCAACGCGAACGCTTGCCTGACTTTCACATTATTCATCGGAGGTTTCTTCACATTTACGGTGTAATACTCGATCGCTACCTCAGGGAAATTCAGGTATTCGTCCTTGTATTGCTTGATCACATCATTCCAGGCCGCAGGCGTCGTATGGTTGTACATTGCGTCCGCCTCGCCCGCCTTGTACAGGTTCATCATTGTCGTTGCTTCATCGAGCGGATAGAATTCGATCCCTTCGAGACGCACCATGTCTGCGTCCCAAAACTTTGGATTTTTGACCGTCACGATCCGATCGTACGGCCGGTGCTCTTTCAACAAAAATGCACCGCTGGTGACGATATTCTCTGGTTTCGTCCACGCCTTTCCGTACTTCTCGATGGTCGGCTGATGAACAACACGGAAAAGTTGATGGCCGAGCAACCCCATGAAGTAAGGAGCGGGCTGGCGAAGTTTTATTCGAAACGTCAGATCGTCAACCGCTTCTACGCCGATGTCCTCGCCTTTGACGGGCACCAATTGCTTACCTTGGATCGCAGCCTTTATTTTCGGATCCAAACCCGCTTGTTCCTTTTCGCTTGAGGGAATGGTGAGCCGCTCCGGGCCATCGATAAATTTTCGGAATTCGGTTTGTACTGTCGCAGGTGTGTTCGGTGAAATCGGGGCCGCGGTCGTTTCTTCAAAGTCGCTTTTAAGCAAAAAGCGTCCGTTCGCATCACGCACGAACGAGAATCCGGAATTGTATGGTTCGGCGTATTTGATGTAATAACCGAGATAACCGTTCAAAGCGGCGAGATCCGGAGAAACCGCCCTGCGGAACGAGAACACGAAGTCTTTCGCACGTATGGAGTCACCGTTCGAAAATTGCGCGTTATTTCTAAGATGAAAAATGTATTCCGTGCCGCCTTGACCGATCTCCCAGCTTTCCGCGACGCTGGGTATCGGATCCACAGTTTTAGGGTCATACTCAACCAGACTGTCGTAAAGTGCCATCATCACCCGCGCTTCCGGCTGCCCGGTTGCGACTGGCGGATCAAGTGATTCAGGCTCGGAACCGGAAATATAACGCAAAACATTGTCTTTTGGGGCTTCGGTTTTGCCGTAAAACCTGTTCGTTGCTTCCGTTGCACAACTAGAGACAAGCAAAGAGCCGATTCCCAAAAGTAAGATCGATCTTATAAAACGTTTATCTGGAACTCGCATAAAGTTCACCCCGCACCGCTTTTATTGGGAGAATTGGAGAGAATATGACGTCACTAAATTAACCCGAATTACGTCATGCAACAAACGCAATTCTTAGATGCGTACAATATTGGTACGAACTGCCCCCTTTTTACTGTCGTTTGGATTACTTCTGATCAGGGGTCCACTCGCTATTGATCGAAATATCCTGCAGATTCGCACTATCGAGGCTGTTTGATTCGAAACCTATGACGAATGGTTTCACGAGGGCAAGGGAGGTGGGAAAATAGAGCGGAATAACGCGCAGCTGATATAGCGCGTCTGCTTCGTTCAATATCTCATAAAACTGAGCGCTGCCCTGAACGATCGAGTTCGAATTTGATGTCGACCGCATTTCATTTGTTCGTTCGATCGAATTTGAGTTGGTATTTGTTTGTGTGGAAAGAAACGGGTCACTTCCAGACTGAGGCATTTCCTCGCGTTCCTGACCGAGAATTGCCGACATGCATACATATTCGTCAGGAACAGGCAATACAACGCCACGGCGGATGATATCGAAATCCGCTTTAGATCTGACTTCGGCGATCTCGGAAGATTCCTTTGCGATCACTTCGGTATCGAGATTTAGATTTTCCTTCCACATCTTCGCGACCGCGCGTGCAACACGAAGCTGTGTTTCGTTTCTGTTGACCGTCAATTTGATCACCGGGAAACCGCGGCCATTCTCAAAACCCGCTTGTTCAAGAAGGTCTCTAGCTCGCTCCTTATCTTGAATCAGCTTTTCTTGCGTGCTGGCCGCAAAGGGCAAATACGAAAGTGCAGGCTGCGCTGTCGCTTCGAACTCCGCGGTCATCAGACGTTCACGTTCGATAGAAATCGCGAGTGCTTCCCGTATCCGGCGGTCATTGAAGGGTGCCCTTTGGTAATTGATCTCGTAAAAATTAAGAGCGGCAAAAGCATTCTTTCGAAAGTCGCCGTATGGAGAAAACACCTTTTGCGCTAAGGGTGAAAACTCGGTATTCGTCACCGCGTCAATTGCACCGGTACGGTACGCTTCAAGCGCTTCGTTGGGTTTTGCATTGGAAATAAAACGGACAACGTCGAGCTTTACATTTTCATGGTCCCAATACGTTTTAGACCGCTCCAGCGTTATACCATCAGCGCTAATATCCGCTATCCGGAATGCACCATTGGTAACGACCTTAGTATCAAGTTTTTGCTTTTCAAATGCCTCAGGACGACCATAGATCGGCCGAAATATCGGATGTGAAACCAGTTCAGGAAATTGTGGATCTGGAGAAATTAGCGAGGCGACCACCGTGCGCTGATCCGGTGCATTGATCGAAAGAATAGTCTTGGGCCTTTCGTTCTGTTCCTTTGGTGTGGCCGGGAGCGAAAGGTCACTAGGTGCCTCGTTTCCTTCTTTGTCGGGCTGCGAAGACTCGACAAAATCCTCAGGTTCAGCAGGGTCATCGACCTTCGGTATTCCTGAAACAAGCGCGAAATTTTGAAGCAAATTTCGGTGAGCCGCTTGTTCACCCATTTTATTAAGTCTTTGCCACGACCTCACAAAATCGTTCGCGGTCACCGGTTTTCCGTTAGTCCATTTAGCGTTTTCACGAAGCTTGAATGTCCATGTCTTGCCGTCCTCGGAAACAGACCATTCCAGCGCAACGCCCGGCTTTGCTTTGAGTGTTTTTGGATCGAGCTCGGTTAGCCCTTCAAAGATCGCCCGAATAACATCGGTCTCAGGTGCAGTGGAAGCGCGGGCCGGATCCAGTGACTTAGGCATGCCCCCGTTACTCCATCGAAATTCCTGTTTAGGCGGTGGCTGCGTTTCAGCAAGGTATGGAGCGGTTTCAGGTCTCTTTAGTTCAGTGCAGGCCGCAAATAAGCAAATTGCAAACAGGCAGACACCGACCTCGACCCGCTTAAGTTGACGAAAAATAGCCCCACAATGTGACATCACGCTATGGTAATAAGATGCCTTAGTCGGCGGAAAGTTTCCACGACCTGCAAACGGGTGTCATCCGCGCCCCGCGACGTGTCGATCAAAAAATCAGCGAACTTTTTCTTTTCATCCTGCGGCATCTGCGAATGAATGCGTTTACGGGCCTCTTTCAGCGAAAAACCATCACGTTCGACAAGGCGTGCCAATTGTATATCAGTCTCGCACCAGACGACAATCATCTTGTCGAAGCGTTTGTAACCCCCTGATTCGATCATCAAAGCAGCGTCTACTATAGCGATTCCCTTCGGATCTTCCGTTTCGCGCTGAGCAAGCCACCCGTTCTGCCTTTCAATAACCAACGGATGTACGATCGAGTTCAAAAGCTTCCTCTTCGTCTCATCGCCAAATACGATCGCGCCGAGTCTTTTTCGATCAAGTTTGCCTACCGAGTCTAGTATCTCGATACCGAATTCGCGAACAATGCGTTCAAGGCCGACCGTGCCGGGCTCAACTACCTCGCGCGCCGTTTCATCTGCGTCGAGAACATGAGGGCCGAGCTCGCGAAAAATGTCGCAAACAAAGCTCTTTCCGACTGCTATCGAACCAGTTAGCCCAACCTTCAACATTAAGCCGCACGATTATGTCGTTTCGCGAGTTTCTGAACGTTAAATTCTGCGATCTCCTTAAGTGTCATACCAAGTTCATCAGCGCATGCCGAGATATACCAAAGTACATCGCCTAATTCGTCCTTCAATTTAGCCCGGACCTCGTCATTCAAGACCCCGTCGTGATCGCGTTGGATCTTTTTGACGATATTCGCAACTTCACCCGCTTCGCCGGCAAGACCGAGCGTTGGGTATTCCAGGTTCGACATTCGCCTTGGATAAAGCGCCGTAGCACTTGCTTCTTGTTGATATTCCTCAAAGTTCATAAGTTTGTTCGTTCTGGTTAATCGATCCCGCGCCTTCGTTTCGCAGCGTCCACCGTATTCCGCATAAGCATCGCTATCGTAAGAAGGCCGACGCCGCCCGGAACGGGAGTGAACGCCCCGGCCCTGACGTATGCATCACGTGGGTTTACATCGCCGACAAGGGTAAAACCACGGTTTTCTATTGCGGCCAGCCTTTTTTCAAGCTCGGCCCTCTCAAAAAACTCTGCAACTAAAGCTGGATCGGAAACTTTGTTAATACCGACGTCGATCACAGTTGCACCGTCCTTAATATGATCGCCCCGAACGAATCCGGCACGGCCGATAGCAGCAACAAGTATATCCGCCTGGCTGGTGATAGCGGTAAGGTCTCGGGTACGCGAATGGCATATCGTTACGGTCGCGTTTTCCTGCAATAAAAGCATCGCCATCGGCTTGCCGACGATATTGCTTCGGCCAACTATGACCGCATTGGCTCCCGCCATTTCAATGTCCGATCGCTTCAGTATTTCGATAACGCCCGCTGGAGTGCAGGGCACAAGCGATTCCCTTCCTTGAGAAAGCCTGCCCACATTTATCGGGTGAAAGCCATCAACGTCCTTTGCCGGATCGATCGCTTCGAGCACTGCACTTTCGTCGACATTTGAGGGTAGCGGAAGCTGTACCAGGATGCCGTCGACGTCGTCGTTTTCACTAAGGCTTCGAACCAAATTTAAGAGTTCGTCGCTTTTTGTTTCGGCAGATAAATGATGGTGTATCGAGGCTAATCCCAGCTCTTCGGTCGTTTTGACTTTATTGCCAACATATACGGCCGAGGCCGGATCGTCACCGACACGAACCACAGCCAAACACGGTGCGAAGCTGTGAACCTCTCGCAGGCCGCTAACTTCGGCTTTGATCTCGGTTTTGATCGCTTCTGCGATCACCTTTCCGCTCAAAATTTTGGCAGTCATGGATGAAAGCTCAGATTTTACAGGAAGTCCCTCGGGATTGTCAGTTTGGTATGGCAGAAACGAGTAAGCAAACGCCGTTTACCGGCCGAACGCAAAAAAGGAATTTTGTGAGCGTCAAAAAGACATCAATGATAATCAGCTTTTATTCGAAATTCGAAATTCGTTTCCTTATTGTCGCAACAGTTTTGCTGATCGCTTTTTTATTTGCCGTTTCTGCGGCAAAGGGAGCCGCTTCAAATACCGCAGATCTTGCGGTTGTGAATCCAAACACTAATGTGTGGAAAATGCGCTCGTGCGAAGGCGAGGGTTCATTCGCCGCGGTCGAATGGGGATTGCCCGGCGATGTCCGCGTACCGGCGGATTACGACGGCGATGGCATTAAAGACGTTGCAGTCTGGCGTCCTTCAAACGGTAATTGGTACATACTTAGAAGCCGCGACGGCATGATCTGGCAACTCCACTGGGGACAAACGACGCGATCTTCGACGGGCGGAATCGAAGACATTCCAGTGCCCGCAGACTTCGACGGTGACAACATCGACGACATCGCGATTTGGCGTCCGTCAGAAGGACGCTGGTACGTTCTAACTTCGAAAACAGGATTCAACCCTCCAAGTGCCTCAATAACGGAATGGGGCCTTTATGGCGACATACCTGTTCCCGCGGACTATGACGGCGACGGACGGACCGACGCGGCCGTGTTTCGATCGACCCAGAACCGCTGGTATATCGCACAAAGCAAAACAGGCAATCTCGATGTCCGTAATTTTGGGATCGCAGGCAGCGACCTACTCGTGCCGGCGGACTATACGGGCGACGGCCGAGCTGATCTCGCGGTTTTTCGTTCCGGTGTTTGGTTCGTGCAGGATTATACGTCGCACGAAACAGATCGATTTGAATTTGGTTTCACTGATTCCCAGCCGGTTCCGGCCGATTACGACGGAGACGGTACTACAGACTTTGCGGTTTACCGGCGAGGAACGTGGTACATCCACGACAGCAATATTCCCCGACTTCGTTCTATAAGCTTCGGTGGCGAGGAAGAGTTCCCCTTAAATTCGCTCAGCGTAAAGCCGAGCATTATCGCGGCCCGTTAAGGATCGTCGATTCGCTAAAAGCATGTAGAGAAGGTAGCAACCACCTTCTCTTTTTTTTGTTCATGTGTCGTTGCCCGCAAATTAGGTACGGAAGAAGACTTTAAAAACACGATTCGATTTTTACTGTTAAAGAAAGCGTCTTGCAACGAGAAAACAAGGGCAGACGCATTCTATTTCAACTTTGAACCAAAAACGAATAAGGGAGGCCACATGAAATACAAATTAGTAAAGAGCGCCGCAGGCGCATTGGTGATGGCGTTTACACTGAGTTTTGCTGTGGTTAATACGAAGGCTCAGAAAAACGACTTCGATGAGGCCCGTGATGACGTAAGGGACGCAACACGCGTCTTAAACACGTTCGTGCAGAAACCTGACAACTTCATTCCGCGTGAGCTGCTCGAGCGCGCCGAGGGAATCGCGGTCTTCCCGGGCGTGATCAAAGCTGCGTTCGTCGTTGGCGGGCGTGGTGGTGACGGGGTCGTTGCGCGCCGCACCGCCGACGGTTGGAGCGTTCCGGTATTTTACAACCTCGGCGGAGCGAGCTGGGGAGCTCAGATCGGTGTCGAAAGCACCGATTACGTGATGTTGTTCATGAACGAGGGAGCGCTGCAGGCGCTGCTCAACGACAAGCTCGAGTTCGGCGGCGAGCTTAGCTTTGCTGCTGGTCCTATCGGGCGGACAGCCGCGGCCAGCACCAATGCGACCCTGAAAGCAGGCATCCTGACATGGTCGATGAGCAAAGGGGCATTTATCGGTGCGTCTCTCAAGGGCGCCTACATCAAACCAGATACAGATGCGAACCGGGCCATTTACGGAATGGATGCGAAATCTATTTTGAACAATCCCGCACAGGCAAAAAAAGCCGGGCTGCCCGGCGAAATTACTGCCTTCACCCAGGCGGTTGCAAGCTACGCCGGAAATAGAAGATCGGCAAAACGGTAAACAGCAAGGCAGCGCGGTCTAAATCAGTGAACCTCAACTTAGGCATGAAGAGAAGGCAGTAAAGGCCTTCTCTTTTTTTTCTGAAATTTTCATTTCGACGAAAAGCTGTTATATAACAACGCGCTGGCGACTGACAATTAAAAGTATCAATATTAAATTGCAGTTGAATTCGCCTATTGCGGTTTTTTTGTCCGCTAACGAGGCGGTAAAATCAATCTCAATGAGATCGATTCTCCTTCTGCTATTCATCGCATTGATTGCATCTGCTTGCCGGACCGAACAGAACAGTTCGGCTAGTGCGACCGTGAAACGCTACGAATTCAAGGGCAAGGTTGTGGCTGTCGACAAAGCTAACAAACGCGCTTCGATCGACCATGAAGCGGTTCCGGGCTTCATGGAAGCCATGACAATGGAGTTCCCGATCCACGAGGACTGGGTTTGGGACGAGCTGCAGCCCGGCGCCGACATCCGCGCGGAATTGGTGGTAGACAGCTCAGCAAAGGATCCATATTGGCTCGAGAAGATCGGCATTGTCGCCATCGCCGACCCGAACCGGCCGCAGCCAAAGATCAACGAGAATTTTGTACAGATCGGGCGGACGGTCCCCGACTTTTCATTGACAAATCAAGATGGCAAACGAATTACGCTCGATGGCTTTCGAGGAAAGGCCCTCGCAATAACTTTTATTTACGCGAGGTGCCCGCTCCCGGATTATTGCGTCAAGATGTCGACGAATTTCAGCGACGCAGCGCACAACGTTAACAACAGCGCTGAATTGGCTGGGAAAGCCGCCCTATTGACCATCTCATTCGACCCGGAAAACGACACTCCGGCAAAACTCAAATCCTATGGCCTTGGATATATGGGCAAGGACGCGAAAGAGCTAGGCGTCTGGCAATTGGCTGTTGGCAAAGAAGCCGAAGTACGCAAGATCGCCGAATTTTTCGGTCTGCAATATGAAGTCGATCAAAACGACAAAACACAGATCAATCACAGCTTGCGAACTGCCGTTATCGACCCGGAGGGTAAGGTAACAAAGATCTTCGCCGGAAACGGCTGGACGGCTGCGCAGCTGCTGGACGAGCTTAAAAAAGCAGTTAGCGAAGGGTCGAAATAGCACGATTTTGACCGAATTAACTTTCCTGTTACGCTTTGCCTACTAAACCAAAGATCTTTCAGGAGTTCCTATGCAAAAGGCTTTCGTACGTCTGTTTGTCGTCGCACTCGTCTTTACATTTTCGGCGTCGGCCCAAAAACGCTACATCACCGAAAAAGACCTATTTGACTTCGCATGGGTGGGCGACCCGCAGATCTCGCCGGACGGTACTACGGTCGTATTTGTAAAAGTAACGGTGAATTCCGCCAGGACGAATTATGACACGTCGATTTGGACGGTCTCGACCAGCGGTACCGAGGAACCCAGAAAACTTACGAGCGGCACACGGGATTCAAGCCCGCGATGGTCACCGGATGGAAAGTTTCTTGCATTCGTTAGGTCTGCTGAAGCCCCTGGTTCATTCGCTCAGATATTTTTATTGCCGACGTCCGGCGGAGAAGCTTTTCAATTAACAAGTATCGCTCGCGGCGCGGGCGGCCCCGTTTGGTCGCCTGACGGCAAATGGATCGCATTCAGCAGCGGCACGAATCCGCTGGACATTGCGAAACAGGGTAAGCCTCCGACGCCTGGCGATCGCGAATCGGACGTACGGGTGATCACGCGGGCCGTTTATCGTTCGGACGGCGGAGGCTACATTGACGCAACGCGCCCAAATCA
>JBJMGN010000112.1:0-5564 GCA_045807885.1 Pyrinomonadaceae bacterium
CATACATCGCGTCTGCTGCCATGAACAACGCGCCGAAAACGAGGATCAGCGGAGTTGCAATGAGCACTCCTCTAATGATCGCCATGACGTGTTTCCGCCAGCCGTTGGCTTGCATCTCGCCCCACGAGATGTCGGAAGCAAGCAGGGCGACGGACCCGAACATCGAATTGATGCCGGCCCACAGGACCCCGATCGCGTATTGAAAAACGCCGGCGATCTTTGCGGTGATCTTCAGCGTCGGGAGGAACAAAACTCCGAGGATCGTGATGATCGCGAACGTGTCGGCAACGCGCAATTGGATAGAATCGCGCCAGACGAACATCGACGCGAAAAACACCAGCGCTCCGAGCAGTGCGTAGGTTTGCGCGTTGAGGCGATCGGGTGCGTTTCGATAAAGAAGAAACCACAGCCCGCACGCGAAGGCGAGATTGAACAAAAGTACGTTCAACCCCCACGGCACCTGCCGCAGCAAAACGTCGCCGAGGATCCCTAACCCCGCAGCGACCTGCAAAATTTCAAATCCGGTTTTTGTTCGATTCGACATCTTAAAATCCTCGCGAACGCCCGATCAATCCGCTGGGAGAACGTGCTCATAAGGCGTTTCCCGACGAAGCGGAAACTGCTGTTGAATAACAAACGGGGCGATGAAACTAAAGATCGCGGCGAGTATGAATGCTTTAGTCGTGAATTTCGTGTCGCCTAAAATGTCGCACGTAAGATATGCCCGGTATGAATTCCTCAAATATACAAATGAAGAAATTAACGGCGTGAAACCAAGTGCCCCGATCAATAGCATCAGCCCGAGTAGACTGATCGGGAATATGGCTAAGCCAACTACAAATGAGACCGCTGCGCCGACAGCAAAAAGTCCGCCAAAGAAAGGAATCAACCAGCCGAGCCTCTCTTTCCAGAGAAGCCAGGCCGCCATGGACATGATCGAAGGGATGCTCAGAACATATGCGAAGATCTGGTAGTCGCCAAGCCACCCGTGGCCAACCCCGTCCCGAAATACGATCGGATCGAATGCGAAACAGATGATCGGAAGAATGACGCCGTAGATCCAGTCGAATCTTGTTTGTTTAGCTGTCACCTCTGGCGAAAATTGCCGTTCCCAGAATGGAGCTTTCGGAATTACCGGATCGTCCAGATCGATAAAGCTGGAAACACTCGACGTGTCTTCCTCGGAATCGGCAAACAGGCTTTTAGGCTCGCGGATCGGTTCGAGCATCATAGGTGTTTCCTCGTTTTCATCTATGACGCCGAATAGGGACTTTAGTTCCAGAACTTCCTCGTATCCAAACATTGTTATTTCCCGGGACTTTTTCGCAAGAAGATGGGCCGAGCCCAAGACCTAGATCATCTGTCACTCAAAGCTATGCTTCTTCCCTCAAGAGTGAAGCGATTCCGTTTATGAAAGATGCTGTCTTCGTCGCCGATCAGGACGTATTCGATCCAGTGGTCGATGCCGTAGCCTTCGCGGATGTCGAGTTTCGGCCGGTCGGCTTCGGCGGGCAGGTCGAAGACGATCTCTTTGTCAAAGCTCTCATTCGGCTCCACCTTTTGCTCGAACTCCGGCTGCGGCGCCAGCTCTTCTTCAGCAAGCAAGTCACGAGTGTATGTGCGGCCCGCGGCGTCCTCAACGTGGGCATCCACAGTGAGCAGCCCGAGCGTCGCCGCCTTAGCGTTGCTGAATACCTTCATGCTCACGATATAAAACACGCCGTTCGCCGTTTTGTTCCCGATTGTTTTTGATTTACGAACGTTGTTGACCGCGGTGTGCATGTGGCAGTCGAGATAGAAGCCGCAATGCTCTTTTGGTTCGTTCAGACCAAGCAGTTTTTCTTTGCTCGCGAATGAGTAACCGAGCAGCAGCACTATGTAGAACGCGAACCAGATCGCCACCCCGCCAAGCACGAATTTCTTCAGCCACGCACTATCGTTTAGCCAGGCGATTGCGAAGAGTATCGCCGCAGCGATCAAGCCGCCGATTGTTATCAACATCATTAGTACGCCCATATTCTCCTTTTGTAGGATTGACGCCGTCAGGCGTTCGCCGCCCGAACGGCTGAAGCCGTCACTCTTACTTTCCCTTCATCGCCTTGATCAGTGCTTCCATGTGGTCGAGATATCGTTCGAGGGCTTTGCGGCCCGACGCGGTGATCTTGTATTCGGTCAGCGGGGTGCGGCCGGCGAATGATTTTTTCATCGTGACGTAGCCGGCGTCTTCTAGCTTGCGGGCGTGGACGCTGACGTTGCCGTCGGTGGTGTCGAGCAGGCGCTTGAGGTCGTTGAACGACAGCTTTTCATTGGCCGCGAGCGCGCTGATGATGCCGAGCCGCATACGCTCGTGGATCACCTTGTCGAGTTCGTTCGAGACATTAACCGCCGCCTTTTCTAGCCGCAGCGAATTGTCAGGTTCATTCGTCTTCAGTTTTGCCAAGTTTCTAGCCATCTTCTTTTTTGCCTCGCATCGCTCTGACTAACCTCCCATGTGAACAAGGGCTCCCCAGACCATTACGAATCCGAAGAGAATAGCCAAGACCGCGGCTGCCTTCATCCAGGTGGCTCTGACCAGCCTCAAAGCGGTCTCGATCGCGAGCCCTGTAATAAGAAGCATGACTCCCATAGTGATGAAATCGAGCGCTGTCCAATTCACTTCGCTCGTGAATCGCATCGCGAAGAACGGGATAAGAAGCAGTAGCGGGACTGCCAGCAGAATGCAGATAAATCGAATGTTTTTCATATTCAGTGTTAACCGCCGTATTTTCGGGCGATGATCGCGCCGAATATCAGGTGCAGCGCTCCAAAACTGATGCCCATCATCAAATTGCCGTACGTCGATGGTAAAAGGAATGCGATCGCGCCGAATGCCATAAAGAGCCATCCCATGATCGGCACGATGCGAACCGAGAATGCACCGCCGCAAACAATTGCTGCGCCGTAACAGACAATGCAAACCGGGGCCATGACGTAATACTGTTCGTAAAGCCACAGGCCGAGCACGATTACGACACCCGCCAGCAGCGGCGGCGCGAAGCTCAACGCGAATTTGCGTGCGGGTGCGGAGACGAGTGACTGGCCCGCGATCTTCGACTTTTGCCACATCGCGAGCAGCCCGATTGCGAACGCGAGGACCGCTTCCCCTAGCCAGATCGCCTGTGAGTTCACGAGATAGGCCTGCATGTTGGCTATCATTGCTGCGGCTATCGCCGTCGCGCCCATCAGCATGCCGCCATAGCCCGGAACCGCGGTAAAGCTCGTCGAGCGTTCCATCGTATCCCGGATGAATTTCAGGTTTTCTTCCGCTCGATTGCTGATATTCACGGGCTCTCGCCGATCGGGCATCTTATTCCGCAAGGGACTAGCATTTGCCATATCAAGGAAAAGATACGCCAGCCGATTCATTATGTCAAGTACTTTGTAATATAAAGTGAATTTTTACGGCCAACGGACGGCTTGCTGCGTCTAACTGGAACAGCGTGACAATATATATGCCCCGAAAAGCATCAGCTTTACTTGGCCTTCTCATCGCCGGGATAGCCGTTTTCGTAGTAGGCGGACAGAACAAAAACGCGCCAGATGTCTACAAGGTCGATACTCGCCTGATAAGCGTGCCGGTGATCGTTAGCGACCGTGACGGCCGCTACATTCCAAACCTGACTGCAAAGGACTTTTCTGTATTTCAGGATGGCATAAAGCAGAATATCGAATTTTTCGGGGCTACCGAGGAACCGCTTACGATCGCGCTGCTAATCGACACAAGCCAGAGCACACGACCGGTGCTCGATGACATTAAAGACTCGGCGTACGCTTTTCTCAAGCTGCTATTGCCTCGCGACCGCGCGATGGTCGTTAGTTTTGATTACGATACGCATGTGCTTAGCGAAATAACCTCCGACAAGGAGCAGCTTAGGCAGGCGATCAGGCGTGCCGATGTGCCCGACGATCTTGTCGGCACGACCATGCGAGACGCCGCGTTCCAAACCGTGAATCGCTCGTTTGCAGGAATCAAAGGACGAAAAGCTGTAATTATCCTGACGGACGGCAAAGATCACGGCAGCCGCATTTCAAGAGACGAACTGCTCTATTCCCTGCAGGAAAGCGATGCACTCATTTACACAATAATGTTCAAGACGGGCGCCGGACAGGGTCGCGGTCAAATGGGAAATCCAGGTGCCGGCCGGCGAGACCGCGATATTTTTGGCGGCATTTTCCGGCTTCCAGACATGGCATATCCGGGACGAGGAAATCAACGCCGCCAGAACCGGCCCGATAACCAACGGCGCGCAGCACGCGTCGGCCGCGTAAATGAAGAAGCCCAGGAATTCCTTCAGGCGCTTTCAGACTCTACCGCGGGCAGATTTTTTTCGAGCGAAGATGGGAAATTAAAGAAGACGTTCGAATCGATAGTGGAAGAGCTCCGCTTTCAATATCGCCTCGGTTTTTATCCGCAGGACGAGGCGGATGAAAAAACGCTTCATGAGCTGAAGGTCAAAGTCGGCCGTACAGACGCGTCTGTCCGCTCGCGTTCAAGCTACAGAACGAAATAGCGACATCTCCAGACGATTTCGAATTGGCACCACGGCCGATTTCAACTTTCAAGAACCAATTCTTTCCTGCGTGGAATCACGAATGATGTCGAGAAAAAGCGTTTCGGTGATCGTCTTTTTCCTTTGGAGTCGAAAGGCGTAGAAGGTGTATGCCCCGACGCCTTTCCCAATCCGCTCCGTTACCGGTTAGTACACTCTGCTATTGTTCCCTTCGTTCGATTCCGCTAGCGAGCCGGGTACAGGGTCGACAACGACGGTAAAAGTCGGATCCTCAAAAAACGCGACTGCCGTCGGTGACACGAAACAACCGAGTTGATCCAGAAACGTAAAAACGCTCAAGAGCGAGCCGCCGGGCCGCACATAATCCTTGCTCCACGATGCACCTGCCGCCAGATTTTGCTGCACCTGCCCCGTATCCATTACCTGCGTTCCTACTAAAAGCTGGGCTGGGAATCCCGGAGCTATCAAATTTCCGCCGATATTCGTGACGCCCCACGTTGGGTTGGCTACGGTCACCCGTCGCGACTGCGTTCCGATCATTCCCTGGCACAGATTTTCCGGTGAAGCGAGCCGGTAGTACGCAAAACCGTCGCGTGTAAAATTCGGCGTTGTTCGACTGATCCGACGAACAAGACTGGTCATAAACACCCTCGGAGCTACGTCAATCGGGGGCGGAGTGCTTACGCCGGTTACGGTTCTCACCGGATCGAACGTCGACGGGGCCGATTGGCCAACCACGCTTATATCGTCCGGCCCAGCGTAATAAAACTTATTGTAGGCCGATGAAGATTGGCTCGGTAACCCATTATCGATCAGGTTTATGTTGTATGTACCGACCCGCGTAAAGGTTACAGTAAAAGTGCAGAGAGTCTCCGTGTCGCCGCAGCCTCCATTCTTTGCACCAATATCAAAATTGCGGGCGATGCTTGCGTTACCAATATTAGTGCCTGAAAAACGAAGAGTGACCGGCACATTGACCGGAATGTTCACCGGCGCCACGAGGTTGCCGTTGAG
>JBJMGN010000113.1:0-8421 GCA_045807885.1 Pyrinomonadaceae bacterium
GACCGAAGTCTTTTTCCTGTTGGCGGAATGCAGCGATGCCATCCATTCGCGGATCGTGAGGCGGTCGACGTGCTCAACAGGAAAATCGTCACGACGTTCGATCTTTAACAAAAAATCGCGAAACTGCTCAAGGTCGCTCGCGTAATTCCGGATCGTGTGATCGGAAACGTTCCGCTCGTACTTAAGATGATCGAGGAATTGTGCAAGAGATTCGTTGAACATCGATGTGTAAATCGTAAATAGTGAACCCTGAATAGTAAAGACTTTCCCCAGCGATTCACCATTTCCGAATTACGAATTACTTTTTCGGTACGTAGTATCCCTTTCTGGTTCTCACGGCCGCGGCAGGTTTGGTTTTTACTGTAATACCGATCTCACGAAACTCGCCGCGTTTCTCGAGTTCGTCATCAGGGTAATAGCTCAGAATGTATTGCTGCGAAAGCTCGGCGGATATCTGACGAAAGGCGCGGTCAAGTTCGTCTTCGTCGATCGGCGAATAGACGTTGCCGCCGGTTTGCCGCGTAAGTTCGATCATCCGGCGCTCGGCTGCGAGCTGGCGTAGATTTGCGTTTCCGCCACGCACACCGGTCCGCTTGTAGTTTTCAAAATCTGTCGTTTTTACGACGTAAACCTGGCAATTTGCGATCTGAATGGCCTTCAGCATTTGTTCGAAAGAAAGGTCAGAAATCGTGTCGTCGCCATCCGACACGATCACAATAACGCGGCGGCCCTGAACACCACCAAGGTATTCTGCGGCAAGTGTCAGGCCATCGAGCAAGGCGGTCGCGCCCTCGGGCTGCGGAAACATTTCGATCGCGTTGACGAGAAGCGAAACATCGCGCGTCAGACCCTGTTCCATTCGCGTGGTGGTCGACACACTGAAAAGTGATGCGAGGTCTTTGTCGGGGCGCACGACCTGTCGGAAAAACCTCACTGCGGCGTCCTTTTCAAATTCGCGGGCGACGCGAACGCTCGACGAATTATCGAAAAGCATCGCGAGGCGGATCGGGGTTTCGCTTCGCGCGAGGTCGCCGATCTCGGCCGGTCTGCCGTCGATGCGAAGCTCGAAGTCGGTTAGCTTTAGGTTTGTGATCGCACGGCCGTTCGAATCGAGCACCGAAACCGGGATCGGCACAAGTGCCGAATCGACCTTTATCACCTCGTCGTCATCCTTTTTTGGCGTCGGCGATGTCGAAGGCAGCGGCAGGATGGTCGGAACGTATATCGAGCGTTTTGGAGTAGGAGATGGAACCGGTGCTTCACCGGGCTTTACGCGTCCGGATTGCGCAATAGCAGTGCCCGCAAAACACACGAAAAGCACTAAATAAGAAATTGAAGAACGAGGGTTCATCGGTCGCCTATTTGATTACCAAACCGGCCAATAATATGCCTATACAAAAATCAGCTTTACCGAGGCGAACAATAATACTGCTGCAAGCACACGCCTGATGGTAAGCGAATCGAAACGCTTTGCACCGAGCATCGAACCGACAATGCCGCCTGCGACCGCCGCCGCGATCCAGAACCATACGTTTTGCGGCAAAACGCTCACTTGCTGATAATTTCCCGCAAGCCCCGACGCCGAGTTTACCAGAATGAATAAAGCCGAAATGCCCGCCGCGGTTTTGGTTTCCGACCAGTGCATCAATAAAAGTATCGGTGTCAGGAAAATGCCGCCGCCGACGCCGACCAGCCCCGACAACAAACCAATAACCGCGCCGATGATCAACGCCATCCAGATCTTAGGCGGCTGAATCTCTTTGTTGTCAGATGCGAACTTCCATGCGAGACGAAATGCTGCGAATAGAAGAACGAGTCCGAGAACGATCCTATAAACATTCGTCGGCAGCTTGATCATCCCGCCGATGAACGCGAACGGGATCGATGTCACCGCGAAAGGCCAAAAGAGTCTCCACGAAAAATACCCTGCCCGGTAAAATTGAAACGCAGCGATCGATGCGACAAAAAGATTCAGCACAAGCGCCGTCGGCCGCGTCACCTCAGGCGCGACCGTCAGAAACGCCATCACTGCCAAATAGCCCGATGCCCCACCGTGCCCGACGGAGGAATAAAGTACGGCGACGACGAAGATTGCCAGCATCGTCAAGGCGGCGAGCACGAGCATCTGTTCGCCGTGAAAGAATCCGATCACGTCCTCTGCGCCTCCGCGCCTCTGCAGTCGATGCTTTTGATAAAGTCGTCCCAATCCTTCAGCGCTCGTTCCACCTGCACCATATGCCGTTCGCGTTTGTTGCGGTGTTTCTTTCGCAACTCGACCGGCAACGGTTCTAAGAGCCCGAAGGTGATGTTTACCGGTTGGAAGTTTTTGGTTTCTACATTCGAAACATAACGGCACAGGGCGCCGATCGCCGAAGTTTGCGGTGCGGTGATCAGCGGTTGTTCTCGAAGAACGTGGACTGCATTTATCCCGGCGAGCCAGCCGGTTGCGACGGATTCGACATAACCCTCGACGCCGGTGATCTGGCCGGCGAAGAAAAGACGTGGGTTGGTACGCGTGGCGAGCGTTTCGTTTAGGATCTTTGGCGAATTGATAAATGTATTTCGATGAATCTGGCCGAATTGCAGAAACTCTGCGTTTTCGAGTCCGGGAATCAGTCGTAAAACTCTGGCCTGCTCGCCGTACTTCAAATGGTTTTGAAAACCGACCATTCCATACGCGTCGGCCATAAGGTTTTCCTGCCGAAGCTGGACGCAGGCGTATGGTTCCTCGCCGGTCTTTGGATGACGCAGGCCTTTCGGTTTCATCGGGCCGAATCGAAGTGTCTCGGGACCGCGACGGGCAATCTCTTCGATCGGCAAGCACGATTCGAACCACTGCGTATCTTCAAAACGTTTTATCGGGACCGATTTCGCCGCAAGTACCTCATTGATGAAAAGCTCGTAACGCCCGCGGTCCATTGGGCAGTTGATGTAATCGTCGCCGCCTTTGTCGTATCTAGCGGCCTTGAAGGCGATCGACATATCGATCGAATCGGCCGCGATGATCGGTGCGATGGCATCGTAAAAATAAAGCTGGTCGTCGCCGCTGAATTTCATTATCGACGCCGTCAACGCATCGCTCGTGAGCGGTCCGGTTGCGATGATCGTTGGAACGCCGGCATCTTGCCGGCAAATATCGAGCGAAGAAACTTCTTCCCTGATGATCTCGATGTTCGGATGCTGCTCGATCTTTTCAGTAATGAGTTCGGCAAATTTGATGCGGTCGACGGAAAGGGCGGCTCCGGCGGGAACACGGGTGGCCGAGGCTGCTTCCATCACAAGAGAGCCGCCGCGGCGAAGTTCTTCTTTTAATAGATATGGAGCGCTGCCGGGCTCGTCGGTCTTTAAGGAATTTGAGCAGACTATCTCGGCAAGTTTGTCGGTCCTATGTGCGGGCGTTTGCACGATTGGGCGCATCTCGAAAAGGAGCACGTTCGCCCCTTGCTCGGCTGCTTGCCAGGCCGACTCCACGCCGGCTAGTCCGCCGCCGACAACATTTACGATTGGTTCCTGCACTTCGAAGGCTAACTTCCCCCTGCGTCCGGCGCATAAGAAATATTCGGACCCTTTGTCGTGGCCGCGAAACGCAGCTTCCCGCCAGATGGTCCGAAATCAATTTCGAAGCCGATTCGACCCGACGATTCCATCGGCCTGAGTTTCAAATTAGTTTTTCCGAACCTGATCGCAAAATGGTTGAAATCAACTGTATGCCATTCGTTATCCGCTGATTCCAAAACCATATAATTTATCGTTTGCAGACCCATACTTGTACCTCATTAACTCTTGACGACCAACCTTTACACTTTGGCTGGCAGCCAATGACTGCTATTCCACCTCACTCATTCGAGCTTGATTATAGTTGAACGTCCGTCTTTAAAATAGTAAAGGCCGGAGCGGCCCGGCCTTTTTTTACCTTATCGAGGCGGCAGACCCTTGTTCTGCACGTCCAGCCATTTTTTGAGCGGGGCAAAATAATCGATGATGGCGGTCGCATCCATTTTGTCTTCGCCCGTGAGTGATTTGAGGGCTTCCGGCCACGGCCGGCTTCGTCCCATCGCTAGCATCGCCTGCAACTTTGCTCCTACCGCTTTGTTGTTATAGATAGAGCAGCGATTCAGCGGACCTTTGAAACCTGCCTCGCGGCATAACGCCCTGTGAAACTGATACTGCAGGATCGTCGCGAGAAAATATCGCGCGTAGGGCGTGTTGCCCGCGACGTGATACTTTGCACCCGCGTCGAAATCCGATTCACTGCGCGGTTCCGGCGGTGCGATACCCTGATACTTTAATCGAAGGTCCCACCACGCCTTGTTGTACTCGGCAGGCTTGATCTTGCCCGAGAATACATCCCAACGCCATTTGTCCACGAGATATCCGAATGGCAGGAACGCGACCTTTGCGAGAGCGGTGTCCATCAAGAGAGCCAGGTCTGCTTCGGCTGGGGGCACTGTTTCGATAAGGCCGATCTGTTTCAAGTATTCAGGTGTAACGGACAACGCGATGGTATCGCCGATCGCTTCGTGAAAGCCGTCGTTCGCACTGTCCTGATAGAAATACGGCTGAGACGCATAGGCCAGGCTGTAATAGTTGTGCCCGAGTTCATGATGAACCGTCGAGAAATCGACGGCATTGATATCGATGCACATCTTTATGCGAACATCCTGCTTTGCGTCAAGATTCCACGCGCTTGCGTGACAAATTACATCGCGGTCCGCGGGCTTCAGCAGTAAGGAACGTTCCCAAAACGTTTCGGGCAGTTTTTGCATTCCTAGCGAAACGAAAAAGTTCTCACCGTAGCGGACCATCTGTTTGGCGTCGGTCTTGCGGTCGCGCAATATCTTCGTCAGGTCGTAGCCGATGGGTGCACTCGGCGGAGCGACGAGCGGATATATGTTCGACCATTCCTGGCTCCACATATTGCCGAGTAGATGAGCCGGTATCGGGCCATTCGGCGGCACGATAGAAGCGCCATATTTCTTGACCAGCTGGGCTCGCGTATAAACATAGAGCGCATCGTAGAGCGGTTTGACCTGCTGCCAAAGGCGTTCCATCTCGGCAGCGAACTCATCCGGCTTCATGTCGTAGCTCGAACGCCAAAGGTCGCCCGTGTCCTTATACCCAAGTTCTTTGGCGCCTTTGTTAGAAAGCTCGACAAATCGTGCATACCTTGCCCGATATGGCGGCGAGATCGTGTGCCATCCGAGCCAGGCTTTTTTTAGTTCGGCCGGGTCGCGGCTTTCGGCCATGATCTTTTCAAGATCGCCGAGGCTGTAGCATTTCCCGCCTTCGTTCGCCGGACAATATTTGCCTCGACCGTACTCGCCGTCCATCGACACGGCGATCTTTGTCAACTCGGTCCGCTCGGCATCGTCCTTCGGTGCCGGTAAGACGATGCCGTTCTGCAGCAGGCCTATCTTTCGCCGCACGTCATACGGCAGCGTTAAACCATCGAAACGGTGCGATTCGGTCGCGAGCTTCGTAAGCGTGGCGGTATATTCATCGCTCGCGGCCGCACTCAGATTTTCCGTGTCGAAGGTGATGAAATTCGCATAAACCCACCCGATTTGCCCTGACTTTAACGAAAGTTCGTTGAGCTGCTTTTCGGCTGCGTTGATGAACTGTTCAGCTTCAGCTGCAGTAGGAGCAGTTTGCGAGGCGGCCGGTAAGAAAAGAAAAATGATAGCTGCCGCTATCAGGCAGAAATTCGTAAGAAATTTACTTTGCATGGTTTTCAAAAAAGATCCGAACGTTCGCATAGAAATTGTCGGTGCGGTGTGCGGGAGTTTGTTGGCCTGGACGCGTTTCATAAAGGCGCACAATGGTGCCGAGTTGTGCGGCCTCAACACCTGCAAATCCGCCGCCGATGACATTAATTATTTCTTCCACTAGTGCCGATTATAGATCAATCGGGCATTGTGGTCTCAATGGCTCGGCGCCCGATCTTCATCGGGAATATAGTCCTCGTGGCCGGGGACGTCCATCAGACTCGACTTCTCGCCCTTGTCGTATTGCCAGACGACGCTGAAACTGCCGTCCGTTTCAAGTACGATCGCGTCGATCTCGTCAAATTTCCTTACGTTCGTGTTGCGGAGAGCCGATAGGATCTCTTCCTTGGTTACCCGCTCGCTCTTCATAACGTCGTCGAGGAATATTCCTCGGTGGTAAAGCAGCGACGGCTGGCCGTTGATGATGGAGTCCACGCGATGAGATGTGACGCACAGATACGATAAGCCGATCTGCATCGCCATCAAAACGACGAACGCGGTAACACCGTCAGCAAGTGTGGTGTCGGACGAGAGGATCGTGCTGGCCAGGACGGAGCCCAACGCCACGACGAATACAAAATCGAATACGTTGAGTTTTGTCAGCGTCCTTTTTCCTGAGATCCGCAGCAGAAATACGAGTGCGGCGTATGCCAAAAAAGCCAGGATCAAAGAACGTCCAAGCTTGCCCCAGTTGTCGAAAAATATGTTCGTGTTCTCCATAAGTTAACCCGCCAAACGGCCGGAGCCGTTCGACCACGCTATCCGAATTTGTCGCCGTTTAATGTCAGGTTTCTACAAAAGCGGCCCTCATCCAGCCTGTAAGATGGGCTTTTTCGCAGCGAATGCGAAAAAAAAGCAAAGCATACATGGAGGTACAAATGGCAACAGAACTTAAGAATTGCAGAGTGGCGATCCTGGTCGCCGAAGGTTTTGAGCAAAGAGAAATGACGGAGCCGCGCGAGGCCCTCGACAACGCCGGAGCGACGACGCGGATTGTCTCGCCCGCGGAAGGCGAGGTCGAGGGTTGGAATCATTTCGACAAGGGCGACAAATTCCCGGTGGACGTTCCATTATCGAAAGCGAAGGCCGATAATTTCGATGCGTTGCTCCTGCCCGGCGGTGTTGCGAATCCAGACCAGCTTCGAATGAAGCCCGAGGCGGTCGATTTCGTACTTTCTTTCTTCGACGCCGGCAAGCCGGTCGCGGTGATCTGCCACGGGCCGTGGACGCTGATCGAGGCGGACGTCGTCCGCGGGCGGACCATCACATCGTGGCCGTCGCTAAAAACCGACCTGATCAACGCCGGTGCCGAATGGGTAGATGAAGAGGTGATCGTTGACAATGGACTGGTCTCCAGCCGAAAACCGGAAGATATACCCGCTTTCAATAGGAAAATGATCGAGGAATTCAGCGAAGGATTGCACCGCGGCCAGCGTGCAGCGACGCTCTAGCCGGAAAAAACCAATTGACATAAAACACTGTTTAATCCATCATTCTTAATGGCGCTTCGTAACGGAAGCGCCTGTTTTTCAGCATCTCGACCCCAATAGGAAGCACTTCGTCCGCAAAATTTCGCTTCTTTTCAATCCGGAAAAATGGAACCTCAACCGCGTTCAAAGCGGCGCCCCCCTGCGTCTGTCGCTTCCACTCCCAAACGCAAAAAAAATATTTCCCCATCCGACACGTTCATTGGCGATCTTTCCGAGCAAAGCCTCGGCGACAGCATCTTTGCTTCGATAAATGACGCGATACTCGTTATCGATTCCGAAGCTAAGATCGAGCGGGTGAATCCTGCCACGCTCGAGCTGACCGGATTTACCGAGGAAGAACTTGTCGGACAAAACGTTGAAATGCTTACGCGAAACCGGCATTTCTTCGAAAAGATGTTTGCCAAATCGCTGCATAAAAGCATCGTCGGCAACCGTTTCGAAATGAAGTGCAAGCGGAAGGACGGCACCCACTTCCCTCTATCGGTCTCGACGTCGACAATATTCGATACCAATTCAGACTCACAGAAATTGATCTGCGTCGCTCGGGACATTACAAAGCGAAAAAGGCTTGAGGCCGAGGCGCGTGCAATATCTCGCATCATTCACGGGGCTGCGTCGACCGCAAATCTCGAAGAGTTATTCGAGCTTATCCATCGCACGATCAAGAAGATCGTCTATGCAGAAAACTTCTTCGTAGCGCTTTTCGATCCTGAGACCGAATTGTTGACGATGCAGTTTTGGGTCGATAAATACGATCCGATGCCGGGACCGTTGCGCGTGGGACGCAGCTTGAGCGCTTATGTATTTCGCCAGGGCCGTTCGATGCTATTCACGGATGAGGAAGCGAGAAAACTTATCGATTCCGGCGAGGTAGAATCGGTCGGTACCGACTCCCCGATCTGGCTGGGCGTCCCATTGAAAACACCCAACGGCGTGATCGGAGTGCTGGTGGTCCAGGATTACGAGAATTCGGATACTTATACGCATCGCGATGTCGAACTTCTTACGTCGGTTGCCGATCAGATCGCACTCGCGATAGAGCGAAAAAGCCGCGAAGACGCACTTCGGCTTAGCCAAGAACGCTTCGAGCTTGTGGCCCGTGCAACCAGCGATGCGGTTTGGGATTGGGATCTTTTGACCGACGCTATCTGGTGGAACGAGGGATT
>JBJMGN010000114.1:0-9539 GCA_045807885.1 Pyrinomonadaceae bacterium
GAAGCGATCGACGAGATGCGCGTTGCGAGGGAGCTGGACCCGCTTTCGCTGCCGACGAATGCACTAGAAGCTCAAACGCTCCATTACGCCGGCCGTGATGCGGAGGCGATCGAGCGGCTTAAGAAAACGTTTGAGATAAACCCTGATTTCTGGATCGCGAGCTTAATGCTCGCTCGCATCTACATTCGCCAGGAGCGTTTTGCAGATGCCCTGGAAGAATTGAAACGCGCCGCCACCGCCTCGGGCGGGAACACCGAAACAACCTCGCTGATGGGATATGCCCTGGCAAAATTGGGCCGCAAGGACGAGGCTTTGAAAATGCTAAAGGAGCTTCAGAGCAGGACCGACGAAAACTACGCGCCCGCCTACAACATCGCAATGGTTTACAACGGCCTCGGAGACCGCGAATCCGCCCTTCGATCCCTGGAAGACGCCGTCGGGCGTCGTGACGTCCGACTCTTGCTTTTGAAAATTGAGCACAAATGGGACGGACTCCGCGCAGAACCCCGCTTTTCCGCCATAATGAAAAGGATCGGTTTCGAAAGAGAGTGATCCCGAAAAGCCGCAAGTTACTTTGCGCCGGTCGATCGGGGCGCTTTTAAGGTCCTGGTTGTGTCCTCCGTTACCGACGAAACGTAATCCGGCGGGCGGTCTTCGAGGAGTTTTGCGGTCACGGGGTTCGCGCCGTCAACTGTTCCAGATAAGCCCTTACTGACGTGCGGGCTGCTGACACGAATGAACTTCGGGTAGTGAATGAAGAATAATGAAAGAAGCAGGAAGCCGATCAAGGCGGCGATCGCAGACCCAAGGAGAAAATCCGGACCGAACAGGATCAGTTTGAATTGGGTCACCTTGAACAGCAGTATTACGAGACCGATCAGCCCGGCGACGGTAAGGCTGTACATCCCGAACTTTTCGAAGCGTTCGGTTCGCCGCTGCAGCTCCTCGTGCTCGCGCGAAGGAAACTGTTCGGACACCAATTCAACAATGGCGGCTAGTTTAAGCCCGCAGCCGCGGCAATAATTTTGCTCGACTTTATTCTTAGCCCCGCAATTCGGACAGAACATAATAGAAGTTTACGCTTTTTGGAAGAACTTGGTTCCACAAATAGGTCTGACCTAGCCCTCCCTGACGGTCAGGCTTCTGCGATGAAAAACCGTCGTTCTTGCCTCGAAATACCTTTCGGAATAAACTCACGGTAGATGAAATTCTATTCGGACGTTCTTGGCCTGATCGGCAATACGCCGCTGGTCAGGGTCAACCACATCACCAAAAAGCACAAGATCAAGGCACAGGTCCTGGCCAAGATGGAGAGCCTGAATCCGGGCTATTCGGTGAAGGACCGCATCGGCATTTCGATGATCGATTGGGCCGAAAAAGAGGGAGTTCTTAAGAAGGGCGGCACGATCATCGAGGCAACGAGCGGCAATACGGGTATTGGCCTGGCGCTGACGGCGGCGGTGCGTGGATATAAATGCATTTTCGTTTTGACCGATAAGGTATCGGTCGAAAAGATGCGTTATCTAAAGAGCCTCGGGGCCGACATCGTCGTCTGCCCGGCGGCGGCAAAACACGGCACGCCCGACCATTATGTCGAGACAGCAAAACGCATCTCGCAGGAAACCCCTAATTCTTTCTATCCCGATCAATACAACCATCCCGCAAATCCCGCGGCCCATTACGCGACGACCGGCCCGGAAGTTTGGCGCGATACCGAGGGGAAGATCACGCATTTCGTCTCAGGCATCGGAACGGGCGGAACGATAACGGGCACAGGCCGGTATTTAAAGGAACAGAATCCGAACATCAGGATCATCGGCGCCGATCCGTATGGCTCGATCTTCAAGCAGTACAAGGATTCCGGCCGCGTGCCCGAAGCGACGCCTTACCTGGTAGAAGGAATCGGCCAGAGCTTGCCGGTCGGCAACGCGGACATGAAGACGATCGACGAGATCATCAATATCACCGACCGTGAATCGTTCGAATTTGCACGCGAGCTTTCGCGACGCGAAGGGCTATTCTGCGGCGGCTCGACGGGTACGAACTTCGCCGCGGCGATAAAAGTGGCGAAAGACCTGGACGACACCGCGGTGGTTGTTTTCATCGTGTGCGATACGGGCGAACATTACCTGTCGAAGTTCCATTCGGACGAATGGATGAAGGAAAAGCTGCTTCTAGAGCCGAAACGCATCACCGCCGGCTTGATAAACGAAACGAAGAATTCGGGCGCGCCGCAAACGCTTATTTCCGTATCGCCGGACGACCTTGTAAGCTCTGCACTTCAGATCATGGACGACAATGGAGTCACGCAGATCCCGATACTGGAAGAAAACCGGTCCGTTGGCAGCCTTCGCGAAAGCCATGTTTTGGCAAGATTACTAAAGGACCGCGATCTTCTGAATTCGCGGGTGTCTGAGGTAATGGACAAGAGTTTTCCGATCGTCGAGATGGATACGAGCATCGCAGAAATAAAATCGAAATTGCAGAAATCACCGGCCGTTTTGATAGAGGATTTCAAGCGAATTACGGGTATAATCACGAGGTCGGACGTATTGGAATTGGAACGATAAGGAATTCGCGGTAGCGGAGAAAAAACCTGTGAGCGAAGAAGCGATCCCACAAAATGCACCATCGGAAGACGACGTGAACACCACGCCGCCAAATCCTGTCAAAAATGACGGCGCTTCCGGTTGGACAATGCCGGAACCGGTTTTTCGTAAAACGAGCGGGTATCTGCCGCAAGGTTACGAAAATAAATTTGGTGAAGTGGATCTCAAGTCCGGTGCGGACGAGACGGAGTCGACGGCCGAAATGCCGGCTCCCGACATCGGGCCCCAACCGGACATCGCCGAACATTCCGACAGCGCTGCAGCCGCGGCGCCCGCTGTGGCGGCCCCGAAAAAGGGTTCGGCAGCAAAGGTGGTCTTGACTATTCTTGGGTTACTTTTAGCCCTTGGCCTGGTGGTAGTATTCATCGCTGTTATTTATATCCTGTTCCTGATGCCGAAATCCGACGGCACATTCTAGCTGCAAAATTCGTGGTCAGTTTCGTCCATTAATGCGGCCCGGTTCTTTATGATGGATGTGAAACTCAAAATTGACGACCGTGAGGTCACGTTGTCGAATGGCGTCACGACCATCGGCCGCACACCCGATAATGAGATCTCATTTCCCGAAGACGCAAATGTTTCGCGCCATCACGCTGAAATCGAGGCCCGCAACGGCGAGTACTTTTTCATCGATCTAGGCAGCAGCAACGGGAGTACGGTAAACGGCGAAAAGATATCGGGCGAAAAGTTCCTGGCACCGGGAGACGTTATCGTACTTGGTGGGACGAGCAGGCTGGAGTTTGTCAGTTCAACGAATGGCGCCTCGCCTGAAACAAAAGCAGACGAACCTGAGGCCACAGCCCCACCACCTTCTGTTTCTGCGGCCCCTGAACCCGAGGCGCCCCAGGCGGCGGAAGCGGCCGCGGGTGGCGGCTCGAAAATGCTATTGCTTGTCGCAGGCGGCGTCGCGTGCATCGCGCTTTTGTTCGTAATGATCGCGGGGGGCGTTTTCTTTTTCGCAGGCTCGTCGAAAGCAGGGGGCACGTCCGGCACCGGGGGTGGCAGCGGCGGAGGCGGAGGCGGTGGAATATTCAGTGGGCTGTTCGGTTCGCCATGCGAGGCGAAAGCCAACATCACAAAACCCGAAACCGGCGACACTATTTCGGCGGCGACCGAAATCGAGATTGATGTCGAAAACGCGGATTGCGTCGCAAAGGCCGTGTTCACGATTGACGGGAACGAATTCGCAACGGCCGAAGCGCCGTTCAAAGCGACCATCGATCCGAAAGAGTTCCCGGACCTGTCTGACGGTGTCGATCACAGCCTCGGAGTAGTGTTGCTCAACGAAGAAAGCGAGCCTGTTGGTGAGAACCAGCCCGTGATGCTGGCGTTCGAAACGCGTGCGGTTACCAAGACTACACCCGGTCCCGAAGTTACTCAGACGAACACCCAACAGGGACAGCAGCAAGGTTCCGGAAAGGCAGTTACCCTGCCCGAAGTTCAGGACATGAGTACGCGGCTTATGAAGGACCTGTTTCGTGAGCAATCGTATGTCGTTTCCAACAAGCAATTCCTGGCCGAGGTGCAAAAACGAACGGCGGAATATGCGCAGGAAGGCTACTATGAACGCGCAGCAAAATATAGCGATGCTATAAAGGTAGCGTTTGTTAATGAGTACGGTGTTAAAGCCCCGCTCGCGTTCATCCTTGCGCTGAGCCGCTCGAAATTCGATCCGGCAACAGTTGGGGCAGAAGAAGGGATCTATCGGATGAATCCGAAATTTATTACAGACAACGGTTACAACGGAACTTGCGGCGGTGTAGAGATCAATGATCCGTCGCAAAGCTGTGCGGCCAAGGCGGCGGCAAGATATGTGAGCTTGCTCGTTTCAAGTGCTCCCGGCAACGACCCGATCTATAGCGCTGTCGTTTTCGGCAAGTCTACAAGCGATGCGGCGATCTGGTTTTCTCAGATCGGCCAGAATCGTACAGATCCGTGGAGCTCGATCAAGACAGGTCAGGAACGCGAGCAGTTGTTAAGGTTTTTTGCAGCAGGGATCGTTTCAGAAAATCCGCAAAAGTTCGGTCTTAAAAAGACCCCGCCGCTTTCCCAGTTGTACCGCAACGCGATGTAATATTTATTTCTTTATGCTGGACATTCGTCTGACATATCCGACACCCGAAGGTTCTCGAGAGATACGCGTCGAGAATTCCAAAGCGACCTTCGGCCGCGGCGGCGAGGCTGACTTTCGATTTCCCGATGACAGCCTTTCGCGCCTCCACGCGTCGATATACGCCGAGGGCGACCGTGTTTGGATCGTTGACGAAAATTCATCCAACGGCACGTTCGTGAACGGCATTCGCGTTTCCGGCCCGGGCACGCCGTTAAGGACCGGCGACTCCATAAAGATCGGCAATTCGACGATCCTGAACATCCATATTTCCCAGAAATCGGCGGCCCCGGCCCCGGGGGCAGCGCCTTCGGATACGCCATTTGCGGCAGGAACGGCGTCGCCGCAATTTTCTCTTATGGGCATATTGCCAATAGCTCTGATCGCGATAGCGTTCTTTGTGATCAGCGTATCTGCGGTGGTGATCGGCTATAAAATACTGGTGGGTGGGAGTTCACAGGTCGCATACAATTCCGACGTTTATAATCCGGACGATATTGACAAGCCCGAAAAGAAAACCTCACCGACTGTTAAACCGAGTGGCTCAAACGCTGGAAATACCTCTTCCGGCAACACATCAACAACCGATTTGCCGACCGGTTCCAATACTCCGAATACATTCGTTCCAAGCGGTAAGCAATACCTTTCGATGTCAGAGACAGAAAAGCGGCAATATCTCGCCGATAAGGCGATGAAGATCGCTCAGTTCATTGGAAACAGCAGCAGCGAACCGATCCCGGACGCGGCCCTCGACAAGATAAAGGGTTTTGCAGATGGTTACGCGAAACGTGTCAATACAAAAGCTCTGGGCGGGTGCCGATTCGGAGACAATTTGCAGGTTACCTACGAGCGTGCAAGCAAGAACGCGCATTTCATCGTAAAGGCGTTCAATGAAAAAGGCACTGACCCGCGGATCGGTTTGTACCTGGCGATGATCGAGTCCGAACATTGCGTTTGCCTGCAGAGCCCGACCGGGCCGTTAGGCATGTTTCAGTTCACCTACGCCACGGCCAAACTTCATTACGCCCCGACCGACAGCGTTGTAAAGGGTGCATCGGTCGGAAGCCCTGACGATCGCTGTAAGCCGGAGCCGTCGGCACGGGCGGCCGCCTCGTATATGAAAGCGCTCACCGGCCGTTATGGAACAGGGCCCTCCAGCGTGCCGCTTGCGATCGGAAGCTACAACAGCGGTGAAGGCGGATTGAGTACAAACCTTGCCAAAGCGCTTGAGTCGAACAGCGGCTTGCCGCGCGATTTCTGGACGCTGATCGCAAACGGCGAAATTCTTTCGAAGCAGTTTCAGTCCGAGAATTTCAAATATGTTCCAAAGTTTTTCGCAGCGGCTATAATCGGAGAAAACCCGCAGGATTTCGGCCTCAAGCTTCAGCCCCTTTCGACGTACAACCAATGACCGAACTTTATCTCGAATATAAGGATGAGCACGGCGAGATAAAACGGGAACGCGTCGAGGGCGAAAAATGCGCCGTCGGACGGCATTCGGCCTCGGACATCTGTATTCCGGATGGACGCCTGTCGCGTTCGCATTTAAAGATCGACCGTTTCGGCGACGTCTTCGTTGTTTCGGATGCGGGGTCGAGTAACGGCACGATCTTGAACGGCTCGATGTTAAGAGACCCGATCGCGCTGAAAAACGGCGATGTGCTTGACCTCGGCGGATTGAAAATAAACGTCGTTTTCGACTCGACCGCACCGGAACCGAAGGCGGACCCCGGTGCGGAATTCGAATCGGAACAACCGCCGACGCCCGAAACTAATAATCCCGAATCCGGCGCGGGCGCCGGTAACTTTGTGCAAACTTCAGGGGCGAGCGGCTCAGGCTCGATGCTGATCTGGATACTCGTCCCGGTATTCGGCCTGATATTTATCATGTTCGCCGGTGTGATCATTTTTCTTATTGCGAGCGGACCAACGACAACGATAGCCAAGAAACAGAGCGATACAACATATACCGACGACGATTTCGATTCGGATAACGACAAAAAGCCGTCGAACAAGTCCACGCCGGGATCCTCTAATTCGGGCACTACAACAGCTTCGCCCGGATCGAATACATCGACCAGCAATGACACGCCATCAGGGACGAACGCTATCCCTACAGGAAACAGCGAAGTCGCAAAGATCGAACAGAATGGCGGAGCATTTCTTCGCCGCATAGCGCAAAACGATCAGCAGGCATTTCTTACAACAGAACAGGCGACAAAGCTTAGCTCGAAAATAAAGCAATTTAGCGGCAGTTCAGCGATCGCAGAAAATCTTAAATCTGCGAGCAAGAATGCTGCGAAGTTGACATCGATGGCCAAAGCGAACGGCTTACGTCCGCAATTTCTTACGATCGCCGCCGTTGCAAAGCTAGGCAGCAGCCGGGGCGACGTACAGCAAGCTGCGGATTCCATGATCCAGGTTTTGTCCAAGCTGGCGGGGTCGATCGGTACCGAGCGGGCAGATGAATCATTGATCGTAATTGCATGTTACGGTCAGGGGACGGCCGGGGAATTTTTGAAAATGCGGAACATGCTGCAGGACCTGGCGAACAAAGCGCCGGAAAGCGCGCGGGCTATCAGGTCGATCTGGTACCTTCAAAAGAACGGCAAGATCACACAGGCAGAGTTTGATAATGCACTGAATTTCCTGGCGATCGGCGTCATATCGCAAAATCCGAAGGAATTTGGAGTTAACGCCGACGCTGTAGCACTTTAAAAGAAATAGCGATGTCAGAAAGCGATTGGGTAACCGGAAAAGTAGGCCTGCGGATCGGCAATGTTCCTCTCGATCTGGAGATGACCGTGCCTGCCCGGCCTATAAGGCCGCATCGGATGCTGCCGATATTCCACCAAATGGCAGATTCCTTCGCGGACATTGGCGTGCAGATCGACGCGGAAGCCGGCAGATCGGTGTCTTGCCAGGCAGGATGTACTGCGTGCTGCTATCAGGCGGTGCCGGTATCGGAAATTGAAATCTATTACATTGCGGAGCTTGTGTCGGCATTACCGGAGCCCAGGCGATCGGAAATTAGAAGAAGATTTGCTGAGTCGCTGAAACACTTTAGAGATATTGGCTGGTTTGACGATCTGCACTCAAGGAAAGCGGGATCGCTCAAAGGAGCAGAGGCACTGGTTCTCAAGTATTACCATGAGCGGATCCCATGTCCGTTTTTGGAAGACTCGATGTGCTCGATCTATGAGCAGCGACCCGTTGGATGCCGTGAGTTTCTCGTGACCTCGCCTGCCGAAAATTGCTCGAACCCGACAGCTGAATCCGTGCGGGCGGTCGGGCTTCCGGTCAAACCCTCCAGTGCTATAAAGGCGATGGCCGCACGCGACGCCGTAAAACGAGAAGGATTCCTTTTATTGACCATGGCGCTGGAAATAGCTGAAAAATATCCGGAAGATTTTCCCGAGAAAACTGGTGAACAATGGATGGCGGATTTTTTTGGCCGGCTAACTGACGAACCAGCGCCGTACACGGACCAACGAACAACTCCGGTCAAAAGCGTCGCAAACAGGCGTAAGCGACCTCGCGCAAAACGCTGAAATATAAAGATTAAGCTCTGCCATTTACTATTTTCGTTAGTCGTTCTATATTTATTCCACACCACAATATGAGTAAATATCGCAAGATCGTCTGGAACGAAGGGATGCTTCTCACTCCGCATCACTTCCAGCAGTGGGATAACTACCATGAAGATCTTCTAAATTCGCGGGCCAGTTCCATGATGCCGTACAACTACGGCGTACTCGATCTGCAGGTGAACAACGAGGCCGTCGCGAACGGAAATTTCCAGATAACGAATTGCAGAGCAGTGATGCCGGATGGCCTGATGGTGAATGTCCCGGACGCGGAAGCGGTTCCCGACCTGCGCCCCGTTGGTAATCATTTCGGTGTGGAGCAGGACAAGCTCGGCGTGCATTTGGCGATCCCGGCAAAGAAGGCGGGCGAGGCAAATTTTCAGGCGAGCGGGGCGGCTCCGTCGAGCAATCTTCGCTTCCTTCAGGAAGGGTTTCAGGTAAAGGACGAGACCAGCGGCACCAATGAGCAGCCGATCGCCTATGCGAAAAGCAATTTGCGCATCGTTTTCGATGACGAATTGCGCGACGGGTTTACGTCGATAAAGATCGCCGAGCTGCAGCGGACCGCGACCGGCCAACTAAAGATCTCGGATGATTATATTCCGCCTGTGCTTAGCATTTCCGCGTCGACTTGGGTCGTAAACATGCTTCGACAAATGGTGGAGATCCTGATCACGAAAAGCGGCAGCCTCGGCGAACAGCGTCGGCAGCGGAACGCCTCGCTCGCAGATTTTACGACCGCCGAGATTGCGATCTTCTGGCTGCTGCACACGATCAATTCATCTATTCCAACTCTGTCGCATCAGTTCCGCTCGCCGATGCTGCACCCCGAAAAACTGTATCTCGAGATGGGTACGCTCGTCGGCAAATTGATGACCTTCTCGCTCGAACACTTGCCGAAGGACATCGTGAAATACGATCACGACGATCTATATTTCACCTTCGCAAATCTTTCGGCGCAATTGAAGGAATTGCTCGAGACGGTCATTCCGAGCCGCTGCGTACAGATCCCGCTCGAAAAGACTCGCGATACGCTATATGTAGGAAGGATCGAAGACGAGCGTCTTCTCAAGGAAGCGGCGTTCTATCTCGCGGTTAGGGCGCAAATGCCGGAGTCGAAGATCATCGACGGTGTGCCGCGTGTCGTTAAGATCGCCTCACGTGACGTGATCGATTCCGTTATCGGCTCGGCCCTACCAGGCGTCGTATTGACGCATGCAAATCCGCCCCCGG
>JBJMGN010000115.1:0-8055 GCA_045807885.1 Pyrinomonadaceae bacterium
ATAAGGCTAAATTGACGCTCGATCTACACCCGGCCACTCTTTTTCCAATCCGAAAGAAAGGCATCGAGGCCCTTGTCGGTCAACGGATGCTGAACAAGCTGCTTGATCACCTTAAAGGGAATCGTAGCGACGTCAGCTCCGGCAAGAGCACAATCGACTATATGCATGGGATGCCGGATCGAGGCCGCTAAAACTTGTGTATCGAAATCGTAATTATCGTAAATTTGGACAATATCGGCGATAAGCTGCATTCCGTTCGTCGCGATATCGTCAAGGCGGCCGATGAACGGCGAAATGTATCTCGCTCCGGCCTTGGCCGCTAAAATCGCTTGGGCGGCTGAAAAACAAAGCGTTACGTTAACACCGGTACCTTCCTGGGTCAGGATTCGCGTAGCTTTGAGGCCGTCGAGCGTCAGTGGACATTTCACGACCACATTTGACGCGATCTTCGCATATTCCCGGCCTTCTTTCAGCATACCTTCGGTATCACGAGACGTTACTTCCGCCGACACGTCGCCTTTCACCATCTCGCATATCTTTGCGATATGTTCTTTGAAATCCACATCGCCTTCTTTTGCCACCAACGACGGATTTGTGGTCACGCCGTCGATCATGCCGAGCTCGTTCGCTTTTCGGATCTCATCCAGGTTTGCCGTATCAATAAAAAATTTCATGTTAGTTAATGCACAATCACAAGGGCACAATGCACGATCTTATCGTTGCTGTTTTGCACTCTGCCTTCTGCATTGTGCATTACCGAACGTTGTTTTTCAGCGTTCCTATTCCTTCGATCTCGATTTCGCAAACATCACCTTTGTTCAATTTCGAAACACCCGATGGCGTTCCTGTTGCGATCACATCGCCCTCTTTCAAAGTCATCTGCCTTGAAATGTATCGTATCAGAAATTCGACAGGGAAAACCATTTGCGAAGCGCGTCCTTGTTGCTTAATTTCACCGTTGACGCGACAAACTACTTCGATATCGTGGACGTCTAGATCTGTTTCGATGTGCGGGCCAATCGGGCAAAACGTATCGAACGATTTACCGCGGGTGAACTGAACGTCCGTTCGTTGAATATCACGAGCCGTGACGTCGTTAAGGCAGGAATAGCCCTGAACATATTGAAACGGATCTTCGCTATTGCTTATATCTTTACAGTCGCGTCCGATAACGACTGCGAGTTCGCCTTCATGTTCGACCTGCTGCGATTGTGCCGGAATTACGATAGTGTCACGATCGAAAATTATCGCGGAGGGCGCTTTGAGAAACAAAAGCGGTTCCTTAGGTACTTCGTTGCCTAATTCGGCAGCGTGTTCAGCGTAGTTTCGGCCGACACAGACGATCTTTGAAGGAGAAAAATCCGGGTTGATCTCGATCTTCATCAAAGAGAGAATAGCGCAGGCTACCGACTGCTGCATTTCGTAGTGGCGTTAAACCCTTAATTATCAGCACTCAAGCAACAAAATTGCTGATTTTTAAAAAAAACCTTGATTTTTGAGTCCGTTGGGTCTATTATTATTCCACTGACGCGTTTAGTAAAAAACAGGGAAACAAAGTAACGTTTCCCGGCCTGTTGGCCGCCCAATACCGAAATCCGGCGTGGAAAGTAGCTTTGGGAGAACGGCAAATGGGAACACTCGTGAGAGTCTTGTCGGCGCGATGCTCTTGACTCAATACAGGGTAGACCGAAAAAGATGTTAAGGCTCGTTGCCCGTTCGCAGCGAGCCTTTTCTTTTGGATAACGGCTTCCGTTCCGCTTCCGAGTATTTGACGATCTCCCCGTAAAATTTTGCGAATGAGGAGCTTTGTCCTGTTCGTTCAATATCTTGTTCTGTAAAATTCCATTCTCATTTCTATCCTGACACAATGAAGAAAATTGTTTTCGCAGTCTCCGTTGCCCTCGCCTTGAGCTTCGAGATTTCCTCGCAGGCGGCGAAAGGAAAGGAAATTCGGGACAGAGATATTGAATGGTCCGATTTCACAGGTGAAGCAGATCGATCGTCCCCGCGGTACGCCTATACTTATTGGATGACGACCTACAGTTTTCCTTCACCGAGCTTTCGCGGTGATAAGGTGCGCGTGAAGATCGCGGTCCGCCTCTTTTTAGATCCGACGTCCTGGGTTCGGCCCGACAAGAGATCCGTCCGGCTGCTCAATCACGAACGGGGACATTACCGCTTAGGGAGAATTTGCGCAAAGGACATCGAAGAAACTATCAATTCAACGGACTTTAGCCGCGATAATTACCGCAAAGAAATCGACGCTCTGTATTGGAAGATAATCGAAAAGTATGTGGTACTCAACAAGCAATACGACTCAGACACAGACCACTATTTAAACGTCGAACAACAGATCTTTTGGGATCGAAGGCTGGAATTCCTTCTGAATGGGCGATAACCTACCTCGAACATCTCCGTTTTTTCTGCGACAAATTCGAATTAATTGGCCGGCACAACTTCTGGATTCCGCCACAATTTATACCAACTCAGAATTCCCAAAACTGCGAGAGTGAGGAAAATGACGTACTCAAATGCGATCAGCTTAACGCCCTTTACGGTATACAGTCCGATGCTTGTAATATCGACAAGCACCCACAACATCCAGGTTTCGAATATCCGTCGAGCGAGCAGGATCACCGCGAGAACACTTGAAACGGCGACGAATGTATCGATATATGGATAGGATGCAGGGTGATCGAAGACCTGCGGCAGCAATAAATGGACCTGAGATATAAGGGTTCCGATCACCAAAACAGCAGCTGCGACAAGAGCAGCGAGACGCAATCTGTTCGATGCGCTAAGTGTCCGAATCTCACTTTGCTGGTGCTCGGCCTTATATTTCCACGAATACCAGCCATAAACGCCCATACCGCAAAAGTACATTTGAAGGAACATATCCGAGTAAAGGTGAATCTGGTAAAAGATCACCATAAAGAATATTGCGTTTGCGATGCCGGTCGGCCAGGTGAAAATGTTTGCACGTGCCGCAAGAAAGACCGAGATCAAACCAAGGACCGTACCGATAAATTCGACATAGCTGACCGGATGTTCGAGAACAGTAAAAAAGGTCTCTTTTACGTCAAAGAGCAAAGTGATACTGGATGCATCAGGCATTTGATAGTTGAACGGCGCTGCTTAGACTTGTCACACGTGCACCTGCCGGCTAAGGCACGGTTTCGTTTACTACTTCTGACGGAACGCTGACGTTTCCGAACTTGTCGGTCGCCGTTACGTAATAGTAATAGGTCTTACCGGATTCCACACGGTTGTCAATATAGGTATTTGTTGGCTGCAGATCTTTAGTTAACTGTTCCCAATCCGATTTTGTTCGATTCGGATCTGTTGACCGATAGATCCGATAACCAACGACGTCCGTTTCCGGATTCGGCGGGAAGAAAAGGGAAATGGTCGTCGGAGTTGCGGCGATCGTAATTGACGTCGGCGCTCTCGGCGGAAAAGTGTCGACCGGTTTTACATTGACGATCGGCGATTCGAGGCTCTCAACCGGCTCGCCACCCGTTCCACCTGAAACGGCACGCACAAAATAAAAGTATTCCTTTGCAAATTCAAAAGTTGGGTCGGCGAAGGTTGTTACAGTGATCGGTGTCGAGTTCAAAAGCTTTCCTGCTTCGCGTGCCGATGACGACCGGTAAACGTTATAGCCGATTATGTTCGGCGGAGTAGTGGCGTCGACGTTTTGCGTCGGAGCGGTCCAACTCAAAGTTATGGCATCTTGCGAAACGGTGGTCGAGAGGGAAGCCGGCGCATTTGCAACTCGAGCCGCGGGTTCGAGCATAAAGAAGTTTGAGAAACCTGCACGTTGCCCCGACGCATTGACGTATCTGATCGCATATCGAAGCCGCACGGGCTGGCCGGCAAATTCGAGCGTGTCGCGGTAAGTTATGGTCTTCAGTCCGAAATCGGCATTGGTGATCGGCATCGACGCGATCACAACACTTCGCGATGCGAATTCCTCCTCGGTCATCGGGAGCGGGGAATTAAGCGGTTCCGCGAGCCTAAAGATATCGACGCTAGCGATATGAAGGACGCTGCCGGGGGAAGCATTTCGTGCCGGCATTTTCCAGGAGAGCACGACCTGATTACCGCGCTGAAAAGCGCTGATCTCTGCGCGTTGATCGACACGCTCCCGAGGCGGAAGCGGTAGCCCACGTTTTCCGCAGGCGGCAGCCATAAGCACTACAAGTGCTAAAGCTGCTAACGGCGCTTTACGGGCGAAGTGCTTAACGAGAAGTCTGCCCGCCAAAGCGCGCGAAAATGCATATTGCATATGCTTAGCTACAAGATGTATTCCCGGAGATTTTGATTCTTGATCAAACTGCTTAACCTGTCGGTAACGTAGGTTTCGTCAATAAGCTGGTGCTTTTTTTCGAGCTCTGCACCGGCAAAGCTTATTTCTTCAAGTAACTTCTCAAGTAATGTATGAAGACGACGAGCACCAATATTTTCCGTGATCTTATTGATATCGGCGGTCATTTCTGCAAGCTGTGATATAGCTTCGTCCGTAAATTCGAGCTCGATTCCCTCGGTGCTTAACAACGCCTGGTATTGCTTAATGAGCGAATTTTTAGGCTGCGTCAAAATCCGCTTAAGGTCGTCGACCGTAAGCGATTCAAGCTCCACGCGAATGGGAAACCTTCCCTGCAGTTCCGGAATCAGGTCCGATGGTTTCGAAACATGAAACGCGCCGGCCGCTATAAACAGGATGTGTTCCGTGTTCACCATCCCGTATCGCGTGTTTACATTCGTGCCCTCGACTATCGGCAGCAGGTCGCGTTGTACGCCTTCGCGCGAAACATCTGGACTGCCGCTTCCCGACTCGCGGCCGGCAACTTTGTCTAACTCGTCAAGAAAGACGATACCGGAATCCTGCGTTTTCTGGATCGCCGCCCGTGTTATCTGGTCCATATCGACCAAGCTTTCCTGTTCTTCCCGTGTTAGATATTCGCGAGCCTCGCCGACCTTCATCTTTCGCCGCACGGTCTTGGTTGGGAACATATTCCCGAGCATATCGCGCAGGTTTACGCCCATTTCCTCCATTCCCTGCCCTGCAACAAAATCGATCTGTGCATTTGGCCGTTCCTGGGTGTCGAGCTCGATAAGTCGCTCCTGTAGATCGCCGTTGCGCAGTTGCTCGCGTAGCTTCTCGCGAGTTTTGGCTGCAGGAGTTTGGTCTGTTTCTCCATTTTCGACTGAGTATGAGGAATAGGACGGAGGCGGCAGCAAAATATCGAGCAGACGCTCTTCGGCGTTCTCTTCCGCCCGCTGCTTTACGTCTTCGTAGGCTGCCTGCCGCGCCATATCCACAGCGACATCCGTCAACTCGCGGATCATGCTCTCAACGTCGCGGCCGACGTAGCCAACCTCAGTAAATTTCGATGCCTCGATCTTTATGAAAGGCGAATCAGCAACACGCGCCAGGCGGCGTGCGATCTCTGTCTTTCCAACACCGGTCGTACCGATCATCAAAATATTCTTCGGCAGAACATCCTCGGCGATCTCAGGCGGCAGCTTTTGACGACGTATCCGATTGCGCAGAGCAACCGCCACGGCGCGCTTCGCATCAGCCTGGCCGACAACGTATTTGTCCAACTCCTCCACGATCTGGCGCGGGGTTAGGTCGTCCAGCTTCGGTTTTGCTGCGGCGGTCTCTCCGCCAAGATAAATGGCCATTACAACTCTTCGATAACTATCTCGCTGTTTGTATAGATGCAGATCTCACTCGCAATGCGCATCGATTCTTCAGCGATCTCCCTTGCAGAAAGCGCCGTGTGCTTCATTAATGCACGTGCAGCCGATAAGGCATACATGCTGCCCGATCCGACCGAAAGAAGGCCGTCTTCAGGTGAGATAACATCGCCTTTCCCCGAGATCAGGAACGCATCGTTCTGATCCGCAACGATCATCAACGCTTCCAGATTGCGAAGATATTTATCGGTACGCCATTCTTTTCCGAGTTCGAATGCTGCACGCTCAAGCTGGCCCTGAAATTCACCAAGCTTTGTTTCGAACTTGCTCATCAATGTAAATGCGTCGGCCGTTGCGCCAGCGAACCCTACGATCACGCTTCCATTAGCAAGGCGGCGAACTTTTCGCGCACTGTGCTTGATCACAGTTTCCCCGAGCGTTACTTGCCCGTCGGCCGCCATCGCTACCTTTCCGTCGCGGCGGACCAGGACAACGGTCGTCGATCGAATTCGATCGTGAATAGGGTGCATAAATAAAAATCATAAGTTTTTAATCTCGATTGCTCAAATTGACAGCTTTCGCAAATTATTTGAACATTTAGTTTTATGGTCAGGCGTCCGCTCATAGGTATAACGATGCGTCTCGAACTTGGCACACGCCGGTTCTATCTCGGGCGTGACTACTGCGAAGCTATTTACGCCGCCGGTGGATTGCCAGTGCATATTCCTTTGATAACGGATAGCGATCATATAAAGGATGTTGTGTCTCGGCTGGATGGGGTTTTGCTTCCGGGCTGCGATTCGGATCCGGACCCGGCCCTGTATGGTGAAGAGCCACATCCGATGCTCGGGCACGTCGTACCCGAGAAGGACGCGACCGACCTAGCCGTCATCGCAGAGGCAGAAAATCGAAATCTGCCAATATTCGCCATCTGTTTCGGTATGCAGATCCTAAATGTCGCACGAGGCGGTACTTTGATCCAGGACATTCCGTCGCAGGTGGAAAACGCTATAAATCACCAGCAGGGAATTCCTCGCGAACGAAACTCGCATCATATCCGTATTGAATCCGGGAGTTTGATCAGCCAATTGGTAAGTGAAAGTGCCAGAGTCCGTGTAAATTCTCATCACCATCAGGCAGTTAAGGTTGTAGGTGAGGGTTTAAAAGCAACATCTTGGACGGCTGACGGCGTGATCGAGTCAATCGAAGACGCAAGTAAAAACTTCGTCGGTGTTCAGTGGCATCCGGAGTTGTCGTGGCAAAGCGATTCGCTTTCAAGTTCGCTATTCGAATGGTTTGTGAAGAAGTGCCATACTAAAGTAAGTGTTGCGGCGTAACTTTAGCCTTGTGTTAAGTTTTGTCCAGAGCATTAATGTATTGGGTGAAGAAAATTTGACGCGAACTGTGCATCTGGTCAAGCCGGCAAATTCAGCGGACACAACAATTACGCCTGATGAGCTTAGTCCGCAAATGAGAGGTCGTGGTTTCGACTGTTGAAGTAATTTCGAGGCGATTTTTAATGGATAATCCGATCGTTATAGGCCTTTTAGGCTGGTTTTTTCCCGGAGCGGGGCATTTGATCCAAAAGGCAACCGTTCGCGGCGCCATTATTGGGGGTATCATCTGGGCGATGTTCATTATCGCCGTGCTCAGTGGCGGCGCTTACTATCCGGGTTTTGAATTTAAAGACGGAGCTCTGCTTTACCTTCTGAACGTTTTCGCGACATTCGGGAACGGACTTGGCGAGATCATCAGATTTTTGCTTACGGTTGAGCCTGCACCGGAAGCTGCGGCGCGAGCTACCTTCGAATACGGTGGCCGGTTTCTAGAGGTCGCCGGACTTCTAAATTACCTGGCCGTCATTGATGCTCTCGACATCTATTATGGGAGGAAGAAATGATCCATTTCCTCTACCTCGTGGCTTTCGGTTTTTTTGTCTCGGTCGCATTCGGCGTTTTCGCTAACGGCACGCTGAAAGAGCGTTCGATCTATGCCGGGAAGACTTTTTTACAATTCGTTGGGATCAGCCTCGTTGCCGCGTGGGTTTTGTACTTCATTCCCTGGTGATCTTTCAAGTTAGATAATGCCTCTGCGCGAATCAGAAAGCATCGTGCTCAAAAGCTATAACCTGGCCGAGGCTGACCGTATCGTCGTTTTTTTTACACGAGGATACGGGATGATACGCGGTGTAGCTAAAGGCTCGCGCCGAACTAGGAGCAAGTTTGGCAGCGCCCTCGAACCGTTCTCTGAGGTCAATCTCGAATACTTCGAAAAAGACGATCGCGAGCTTGTTTCCATTCAAAATGCCGAGCTGATCCAATCTGCATTCTCGACTGCGGTCGAGCCAGA
>JBJMGN010000116.1:0-6919 GCA_045807885.1 Pyrinomonadaceae bacterium
CTCCCGAAAGGAAATCCAAAGCAGTCTGGACGTCTTCCTTTCCACCTTCGACCTCCGAATGCACCCCCGTCGAAGCACCAACTCCACGAAAATTGAACCGCAAAGTTACGAGTCCGGCGTCGATCAGCCCTGCGGCGGCACGGAAGACGACTTTGTTATGCATAGTCCCGCCACCGAGCGGATGGGGATGGCAGACCAACCCAACACCTTTCCGTTCGCCCGCGGGTTCCTTCAAGATCGCCTCAAGCTGCCCGTGCAGCGCCGGAATAATCAAGTTGCCCTTTGGATACATAAGTTAGAACCACCGGCATTAACGGGCGGTGTCGAAAAGTAATCATAACAAAGGCACGCGCGGGCGGAAACACGGCCTGTAGGAAGTGTATCCACTCAACCTCGGGCCGAACGCGGCTTACCAGCGTGTCATTGACAGGGTATGCAGTTATGGACAGGGAGAGCCCAGCGCATAAAGGCATTTTGTTCCCCATGTAAAGCGTGGACTGGTGTTGGTATTGATGACGGGCGTTGTCGCTGTTTCGAGTGGTTTTACGGCGCGCCGACCGTTCACGCGCCAGTCGCCCATATGAGGATCGTCGCCAAACGCTATCGGCTTGGCCGCCAAATTGCCCGTAAAGGTGTAGTCCGCTAGAGCATGGATCCGCCGCCACACGCCCCAATAGTCGTTAGCGTTGATGCCGCCGTCGCCATCGTCACCGGGATCGCCCGTTACCGGGACACCGTGGCCCGCATATAGGAAACACTGCCTTCGATCAGAGCGGACCACTTGCCAGCGGCGCTCGGTGATCTGTGGCAGTTTGTTCCAAACATCATTCTGAGCGATAAGATGCTGGTTCGTTTGGTCGTCCCAGTAAACCTGTACGACGAGCTTGGCGGTCGAAGGGATCTGATCGTAATTGCTTCCCCATGAATACCATGGGGCCATAACGAACATGAATAGCCCGTTGGTTCCCCAGCCGGCACCGACGCCGCGGCGAGTTAATTCAGGCACGGCGCCTGCGCCATAGGAATGTCCCGCGAAACCGACGCGGGTCGTATCCATTAAACTTCCATATTGGGCTACCGCAAGTTGGAATCCCGACCACATTTGTTGGTAAAGCGTCGGGTGACTTAATAATGGATTCGGACTGTACGGGGCGAAAACAACTACATAGCCGTTGCTTGCGATCTGCCGAAGAAGTGCGTCGTAATACGTGTATGCAAATCCGCCAAACCCGTGAGCGAAGAAAATCACCGGGAGCCGGTTCGAAACGGTCGCATTGTTCGGCAAATAAACTGAAACGTTACTTGGAACTGCCGGATCTGGATGCGAGATGCTGTTGCGCGTAACGGCGAAAGTTCCGGGCCCGCCATATTCGCCCATCAATGGCAACGTAGTTACCTTTGACGGACCACACGGTGGAGGCTGAGAAAAGACCGTCGTTGGCAAACAAATCGTTAAGAAAAAGACAAAAAGTATTACGACCGCATTTCTTGCCATTTGGGTACTACTCTATCGGACTTGTTAGAAAGCTATCCAAACCATTCTCTCATCACGTGCACCATCACACAAAAAATCGATGTGGGGTCGGCGCCGTTTCTTCAGTAATTTATAGCCGTAATTTGCGGCACCGGCTGACGCGTCGAACCTTTTTCTCAGGTTTACTGCCGGCGCAGATCCGACTCGGGAAACAAGGCCATCGGTTTATGAAAAGCGGATTGCGGCGAGCAGGACTACGTGGACAAGTATATGGGCGAGGATCGCGGATTCTAGGCCTCGTTTCCAGTAGAGAAAACCGGCGACGATACCGAATATAGAGTTTGCTGTAATGACATAGATCGTTAACGGTACTGTAAGACCACCGCTGAGAGCAGAGGCTATGGGCAGATGTCCGGCGCCAAACAATAACGCCGACGCTACGATGCCGATTACGAACCAAATGGGACGCGGCGAACTTTCACTACTTCGACCTAAGATCTTCCAAAGGCCCCAGACAAAGAGCGTCATCACGCCCCAGCGTAGCAGGACCTCTTCCGTAAATCCCCCGTATAGAAACCGGGTGATCGGCGGCATCATGACATTGAATGCTTCCGCGCGGGCGATGAATTCGGCGGTCAAAAATGGCTTTACCAGCAGCCAGCAAGCGACGATTGCAACGCCGGACAAAAGCCCGGCAATGATTGCCGGCATGATTTGCGGCCGCAGAACCGGGAGAAAAGGTTTGTTGTCCGCTATTGCTTCGACCGCCGGCGAGTGCAATCCGACTTTCGGTGCAAGCCAAACTCCGATCAGCACCGCCAAGGTCATTAGCACACCCGGCTGAATTACGGCGAGAATTTGAATGAGCCACATTGGTATCTCAGGCCGCTGTGTGCCTTCCGCCATAGGCAACGCGTTTATCAACACGTTCAGGTCGACAAGCAGAAACGACAAAACGCCCACGATACCCTCGAGCCACAAAATAAGAAATAAGCGTTGGTTTGGTTTCATTAAAGTCCGCTGGAAAGATAGCATTCTTATTGCGATAAGCTGCAAGCTGACAGCAGAATGTTCGATTGATTGACTAAGTTTCGGTATGTTTCTTAACTGTCTATTGTACTTTTGCTAAGTGGCGGGCTTCGATAGTGGGTAGATAATCCGCCCGCGTTCGTGCTACTTTTTCATTTTATCCTTTCGCAATTATTAAATTTCCAACCTTAAGAATGGACGAGATCATTGAGCAAAACCCGCCGGCTGCCAGGCTTCCAGTAGCGGCAAAACCAACGTGGCGACAGTATTTGGAGACCGAGCAGGCAACTCGGACGGTCTATCTTGTGTTCGGCTTCCTCGCGATCGTGATGATCATGTGGTTCCTGCAATTCCGCACCGACGCGATCTGTTGCGGCGATTGGGACGGCTATTATCACATCCGTTGGAGCTCGCTGCTGTGGGAAAACTTTTCACACTTCAAATGGCTGCCTGAGTTCAAATGGCTGCCGTTGACGGTACTTAATCCAAAGGATTACAACGACCATCATTTCCTGTTCCATCTTTTGCAGATCCCGTTTCTCTGGTTTTTTGAACCCGTAACGGCGGCGAAGGTCGCTGCGGTCGTTTTCTCGAGCCTGGCGATATTTTCGGTCTATTGGCTGCTTTATCGATACAACGTTGATCACCTGCTCGTGTGGTTCGCTGCGATACTGACCTGCGCAAACATGTTCTATTACCGTATGAACATGGCAAAGGCTCCGCCGTTGACCATCGTATTCACGATCGCTGGAATTTACTTTCTTTTTGAACGGCGTTACGTGTGGCTGCTGCCGTTGATGTTCGCATTCGTGTGGACGTACAGTCTGTTTCCATTGCTCTGGATCGCAGCGCTGATCTGGGTGATCATTATCGCTTGGAACGAACGTAAATTCGAATGGCAGCCGCTAGTGTATACGACCGCGGGAATGATCCTTGGAAATGTGATCAATCCCTATTTCCCAAAGAACCTGTATTTGTTTTGGGAGCACTTCATCACCAAATTCAAGGTCGGCAGTGATTTTGCTGTCGCGGTCGGCGGCGAATGGTACCCATACACCGGAATGGAGTTGCTCACCCATTTTCCGGTAGCGATGCTCGCTATGCTGATCGGCTACATCCTTTTCATGCCGAAGAATGGCAAGCTGCCCGAAAAGGCGACCTTCTTTTTGATGTTCGTTTCGATTCTTCTCGCGGCGCAGTTTCGTTCGAAACGATTTGCTGAATACTTCCCGCCCTTTGCCATTCTTTTCGCAGCCTTCAGCATTCAGGCCTTCAACATCAAGCAGACATTCGAGCTGCCTGAAGAATTCAAGCGCGAGATCGAGCCTTTTCTCGATTCGGAAAAAAGCCGCACAAAAGGAGCTGATTGGCGGACCATCAGGGTGGCCGCCGTCTGGACGCTTGGCATTATTCTAGCCGTCGTTTTTATGATCAATATGGTTGGCCTGCAGCGTTTCGGCATTGAGTACGGCGGCCTAATGGGCACGATCAACGATAACGACCGAAACGACAAATATAAGCAGGCGTCCGAGTGGGCCCGCGACAATATTCCCGAAGGCGAACGTATCTTCAATGCCAACTGGGATGATTTCCCGAAGCTTTTCTTCCACGATACGAAACACTCGTACGTTTATGGCCTGGACCCGAACTATTTGTATTCGGCGAACCCGGACCTGTATAAATTGCTTACTGAGATCACGGGCGGGAAGGTGGATGAAGCTGCGCCGCAGATCCGTTCCCGTTTCGGCGCGAACTATGTGTTTACCGACGCAAAAGAAAACGAAGATATGGTCGCGAAGTTGCTGGACAGTGGGTGGTCGGAGATCGTTTATGAAGATTCGGAGGCACGCATTTTAAAGCTTCGCGATCAAAAGGGTGCAGCTCCAGCTGATGAAGACGCGCCAGAAACACCCGAAGAAAAGAAGCAGCTCGATGATGAAGAGAAGAATACAAATAATGTACCGAATACTGACGACGAGGAAGTAGAAAACTCGAAGTGAACCAATTCGCAAAAATTTGGTTTGTGTTTGTTTTCGCCGCCTTGGCGTACGCCTGTACACCCAATCAGCGGATCCTTAACTCTTCAAATGAGCGGCCGCCCGAGCCTTCGTCGATAAATGGTTCTGCTCCAGCGCGGCCTGCGCGGGTAGAAGATGATATTGCCGCGATGAAGACGGCCGACTTCAATTTCATCTACGTCTTCCGTCGCAAGGACGGCGGAGAACTCGATTCTGACGACCGCGCATTTATGAGTGCGAATACTCCCTACGAGATAAATCGAAAGAAAATTTCTGATGGTGGCCGGGCGCTCGTGGTCGGTTCAAATTTTAGGTTTCCGCCAGAGAATTTTAAGGCGCTGCAGGATCGATTTGCATTCGAAGATTTTTCGAAACCGGAAAGTGAGATAATGCCAGCGAACGGCAATTCCAACAGCCGTTAGGGTCCGTTATGCCAGATAAAGAGATACTAAGCGAAACACTGGAGGCAAAGACTGTGATCCGGCAGCGGCAGCCCAACGCTAGACGTGTTTATCTGGATCCGTCGACGCCGTCGGTCCGGTCGATCGCACGCGTGGTGATAATTACGCTGCTGATCCTGTTCGTTGCGAATCGCATCGAAAATATTATCGGAGCGCTTACCTTTCTTACGTTTCTCGTAATAATTTCGATCTTTTTCGCATATCTTATCGACCCGATCGTGCGCCTTATCCGCAGGCCTTTCGAGGCAACAAAGTTCGAAAAATTTATGCCGCGATCCGCGGCGATAATAATTACCTACGTTTTGGTCGGTGCGATTTTGGGCGCCGTGATTGCGAGTATCGCGCCAAAAGTTATAGAACAAGGTAAGGAATTCGGCGCGAACTTCCCAGCGTACGCGACAGGCATACAGCAAGGATTCAACGACCTCAATCGCAGGTTCGACCGGTTAAGAGTACCCGAAGATGTTCAGGCAAAGATCAATGAACAAGCTCTTGGGATGGGCGAGCGCGTTACGGCGGGTTTTGGGAATTTCATAATCGGAGCCATTACCTACCTGCCCTGGCTGATCATAATTCCAGTCTTCGCATTTTTCTTTTTGAAGGATGTAAATAGTTTTCGGATAGTGGTGCTCCGCATGTTTCCCGCCGGCCGCTGGCGCTCTCGAGCCGAATCAGTGTTACAGGATGTAAATACGACCTTGGCGGCATATATTCGTGCGCAGCTGATCTCATGCTTACTGATCGGCACGCTTTGCACGATAGGGTTTTATTTGATCGGCCTTAAGTATGCTCTGCTTCTCGGGATCGTCGCCGCAATATTTGAATTTATTCCGCTGATCGGTCCGCTTACGATCGCGATAATTGTCGTCCTTACATCGGCTTTTTCCGATGAGCCCACGAATGCAATTTACGTTGCCATTTTCCTTATAGCGCTTCGCATCGCGCAGGATTATATTTTTTATCCGCGGATCGTGCGGGGCGGCATCGAGCTTCATCCGGTCGTGATCATTTTATCGGTACTCGCAGGCGAGCAGGCCGCTGGCATTCCGGGCGTATTTATTTCGATCCCGATCGTTGCGATCTGTACGGTTTTTTATCGGCACATTGTCGAACATCAGGGAGGCCGCGGGATGTTCGCGCGCCTTATCGAATCTGAAGAAAATGCGGTAAAGGAGCAGGCCTGAGATGTCTTTTTACGCCAGTCTTGCGGTTTTCTTCCTAATACTGTTGTTTGTCAGCGTGCTTGTTTACGTGCTGGTGATAAAGGCGTTTTACTGGGGCGATAAAAAGGAACCGCCTGCTAAGAAGAAGTGATCAACTTCCGAAAAGCCTCCCTGTCTTCAATGCTCAATTCTGCAACCGCCGTATAACAGGGCAGCGTAAACCTTTTGCCTTGGAGCCTTACGGAGTCTTTCGCTGTAGTCATCAAACAATTTGCTCCGGTCGACATTGCTTCCTGTTCGATCGCATCAATATCGCCGCCGCTGAATAAATGATGGTCTGGAAAAAAGCGGGATCCCGCCAATTGAACCCCAGCCATTTCGAGCGTCCGTCGAAAACTGTCGGGATTTCCAACGGCGCAAAAAGCAAAGCTCTTTGTGTTTGGATCAGGCTCGAATCGGCTTTCTGGTTTGTCGAGTGAACGAAATTCTACAATTCTGAACTCCGCTTTGAATATGAGCGCATCTAAATTTCGCTCTTGAACACTTCGGATCAATTCTTCAGTTGAATCAACAAGGTTTGTTCGCGAAAGCACTACCGCGCTCGCGCGTGCTAAGTTTCTAAGGGGCTCGCGTAGATTTCCGGCCGGCAATGTACGCCCGCCGCCAAATGGATCGGTCGCGTCGATACATACGATGTCGAGATCGCGCTTCGCACGGCGGTGTTGAAAACCGTCGTCAAGGACAAACGTCGTTATTCCGAATTTATCTTTTGCC
>JBJMGN010000117.1:0-3693 GCA_045807885.1 Pyrinomonadaceae bacterium
AGCTTTCACGTCGTGGCGTTCTTGGTTGTGGGCCTCCTTTCTGCTCGGCTTGCGGAACGCCAGTCATCCGGCGAGATGCTCGAAGAAGCAACCAAGAGCCTTGCAAGCCTCCGGATGCTTCACGAACGAATTATTGAGTCGATCCGGTCTGGCCTGATCACGACCGACCTAGAGGGAAAGATCTATACCTGCAATGCGGCCGCCTCTGAAATTACAGGTTACGCTTCCGACTCGATGATCGGCAGGTCGATCCGTTCAATGTTCGGCGACATAAGTGAAGCGATCGATCACGCATACGGCGTCAGAAATGATTTAGACCAGCCGGTTCGATTTGAAACCGTTTTTGTCACACCGGAAGGCTTCGCCGTTCACATCGGATATAGTGTTTCGCTTCTGTTTTCGGAAACGAACGAGACATCGGGTTTTATCATTACTTTTCAGGACCTTACCGAAATTCGTTCGATGGAGGAGAATGTTCGGCGTAAGGACCGGCTTGCGGCTGTGGGCCGCGTCGGTGCGGGCCTCGCGCACGAAATTCGAAATCCGCTGGGCGCAATGCGAGGGGCCATCCAAGTCTTAGAATCCAGTACCCCGAAGGAATCGGTTCAGGCGGACCTGATGCAGATCATCATGCGGGAGTCCGATCGACTCAACAGCATCATTACAAACTTCTTGAACTACGCACGTCCTAAAGCCGGCAATTTTGTTGAGATAGATATTTGTGAGTCGATACGGGAAACAGTGAAACTGATCCGCCATAGCCCTGATGTGCTAGACACTCATGAGATAATCCTTGACTTGCCGAATTGCCCAATACACGTGATGGGAGATTCGACTCAACTCAAACAGATATTTTGGAATCTTGCCCGAAATTCTATCAATGCGATGCCAGAAGGCGGCAAATTTCTCGTGGGCTTGGAAAAAGTGCCAAACAAGCGGATCCGCATCACATTCTCCGATACCGGATCCGGAATGCCGCCAGAACAGGTTGAGCAGCTTTTCGAGCCCTTTTCAAACTCGACAACCGGCGGAACGGGGCTTGGGCTTTCGATTGTCTATCAGATAGTTCGAGATCATAACGGGGTGATAAATGTTCGGAGCGCAGAGGGAGACGGAACGGTAATTACGGTCGAATTGCCCGCGGAAACGAAATCCGCCTCCACTGAGAGTGTCGGCGAAATTCACGTATCAGAAAGCCCAAATGCCCCGATAAAAAGCTTTTTGACCGTAGGTTCGTCTGACAACAAACATTCTTAAAACTTTGTCCTTGAACAGAACACTCGAATTTTGAGAAAATGAAACTGTGGCCCATTTTGCTCCTTCAAGCCGCATCCTTACAATTCTATAATCCAAAATGTCAAACATACTGATCGTCGATGACGAGCAAAGTTACCGACAGCTTTTAGGTCTTGTATTTGAAGGCGACGGACATAATATTCGTACCGCCATTAATGGGCGCGAAGCATTGGGAATGCTGCAGGACGAACCAGCCGACGTTGTAATTTCAGACGTCAAAATGCCCGATATGGACGGCATCGAAATGCTGCAGGCATTGCGCGAATCACAGCCGGATCTCGGCGTCATCCTGATGACTGCGTTCGCGTCGGTAGAAACTGCCCGCGAAGCCTTCAAGCTTGGAGCAGACGATTTCATTCAAAAGCCGTTCGATGTCGAAGAGCTTAAGCTTATAGTCAAAAAGACGCTCGAAAAGCAGGCATTGATTGACGAGAACCGAGCGTTCAAGCGCGCTCAGCGCGACCGGGGTAGCGTAAAAAATATTGTCGGCAGTTCGGCAAAGATGCAGGCGATCTATCAGATGATCGAAACGGTCGCGGAAGTGCAGTCGACCGTATTGATCAATGGCGAAAGCGGAACCGGCAAAGAGCTGGTCGCCCGTGCGATCCACGATTTAAGCCCTCGTGCGGAAAAACCGTTCATCTCCATCAACTGCGGAGCGTTTACCGAAACACTTCTCGAATCCGAACTCTTTGGCTATGTAAAAGGTTCCTTCACCGGTGCGAATTCTAACCGTAAAGGCCTTTTCGAAGCTGCAAACAGAGGCACGATATTTTTGGATGAGATCGGCGAAATGTCCCCTGCTATGCAGGTAAAACTATTACGTGTTCTCCAGGAACGCAAAGTAAGGCCTGTGGGTGCCCACGAAGAACTTGCTGTTGACGCTCGCGTGATCGCGGCCACTAATCGAGATCTCAAACAGATGGCGAACGACGGAACTTTTCGCGAAGATCTTTTTTATCGAATATCCGTTATTCCTATCAACCTGCCTTCGCTTCGCGAGCGGCCCGAAGATATTCCTGACCTTGCATATCATTTTGCAAACAAATTCTGCGAACAAGGCGGCCGTATGCTCGGTATTTCGCCAAAGGCAATGCAGCTATTAGAGAATTACATGTGGGGCGGGAATGTGCGTGAACTTGAGCACACTATTGAACGAGCCGTTGCATTGGAACGAAGTGATGAGATACAGCCCGAAAGGTTGCCGGAACATATCACGAGCTATAACCCCGAAAGAATAAATGCCGAATTCGACCTACCTGACGAGGGTCTAAATTTAACAGTGCACCTCGACAACCTTGAAAAAACATATGTAGTTGAAGCGCTTAGAAAAACGTCGGGTAACCAGACCAAAGCGGCCGATCTCCTTCAAATGCAGGTGCGTTCGCTTAGACATCTGTTGGACAAGCACAACATCCGTACGCTGTCTGCAAAGATGCGGAACGGCGATGGCTAGTCTGACTTGATCATCTTAATTCGAAGTGCCGTTCAGTGATTTCCTGAGCGGCCTTTTTTTGAAAACGCCTAGAACGCACGTGATCTTTAAAATAGTTAATTACTTACAGGCGTTCTCTATTTATCCCTGCCCTGTTGAGTTTCTTCAAATCTCTCAAAACGGCTTTATAAGAAAATAACTACAAGTTTTGACATTTTTTGTCAGCATTTTCTTACCAAAAACTGTTATTCGACAAGTTCAAAAGACACTCAGATAATATCTAACGGTCCAGCCAAATAACTTACCGGCCCATAAACCGTTGTTTTGCTTCATTTACGATTTTTCATTTCAGCAGCCTTTCTGTGGCACGGTGGTTGTTAAAGAGAGGGTGCCTGGGAAAGGTAGATTTCGTCTTTCACCAAAACTTTAGGAGATTGTGAACAAGAAATGAAAAATCAGAAAGGTTTCTCACTTATCGAACTTTTGATCGTCGTGGTTATCATCGGTATCATCGCCGCGATCGCTATCCCGAACCTGCTTGCGGCACGCCGCTCGGCTAACGAAGGTTCAGCTATTTCCTCCCTGCGTACCTTGCACGGAGCAATGATGACATATGCAGCAACATCCGGTAACGGACAGTTTGCTGGTGCCGTTGGAAACAACACCGCAGACTGGGGTACAGCTCTTTCTGGCGTAAACCTGATCGACAGCGTTCTCGGCAGCCGGCAGAAGAGCAACTATGATTTCCAGGGTGGCCGCACTGCAGCTACAGCCACAACGCCTGCAACGTTCTATTTCTCAGCTCTTCCGACGTCGACGTCAGGTTTGACCATGACGGGTACACGACGCTTTGGTATCGCTACCCCGGGCGTCATCATGGCAGACGTTAACCTCACCGGTCACTTTGCAGACGGCACGGCAGTTGGTGTAGGTACGCCGTTGTCCAACTAGTAACTTTCAAC
>JBJMGN010000118.1:0-5226 GCA_045807885.1 Pyrinomonadaceae bacterium
TGTTTGCCAAATACGATCGACTTCCCGTCCGGCGACCAGGCAAGGCTCGAGATCAATATCTTCGGGTCATTTTCGACCGCTAACTGTTTTGGTGAACCACCCTTGATCGGTGCCTTCCAGATCTGCGTAACATCATTCGCCCTGGTGACAAATGCTAGCGTGTTCCCGTCGCGAGAAAGATGAATATTGTGAAAGTAAGCATTTTCGATCGAGTTGATCTTGATTTTCGATCCGGATTGCAACGAGATCTGGTAAATATCTGTTAGATCGGAAACAGCGAACAACGATTTGGCATCTCGCCGCTCAGCGACAAACGCATTCTTACTTTCGCCGTCGATTCCGAGAAATCTGAAACGAGAAGTGGAATCAAAAATTGTCCGCAAAGCCGAATTTGAAATTTCGGCACTTACCAGGCGGCTCCTGCCCTGCCCTTCTGGTGTGAGCTTCGGCAGGTCCGAAACATAAATGATCGACTTTCCATCTGGCATCCAAACCGGACAGCAAACAACTTCGCCCGTTTCTAAATTCGAAGACACCGCAAGTTTCGACGGACCGTCCGCTGCGGCTCGCCAAACATTAGAATGACCTTCCACGCTCGCAGTGTATGCGATCTGAGAGCCATCAGGTGACCAGGAGATATGGGCGATTCCGGTCTTCAAATATGGGGTAGCCAAATATCCAGGTGGACTCACCTGGCCGTCTGCAATTTTTTGAGCGTCGGCTCCGTTAGCGCGTACACGCCAGATCGAAATTCCAGCATCGCTTCTCCTAAAATATGCGGCCCATTGCCCGTCAGGTGACCAAACAGGCGCAAAACCCTCTTGCGAAGCAACTATCGGAGCTGAGTCTCCAGATTGCGATCGGATAATTATCGATCCGCGATAGGGCCGATCGGCCTGATTAACCGATTGATATATAACATTCTTACCGTCGGGCGAAACATCCGGCCAGAATTCCGCGGCAACTTCACTTGCGATGGTCGTTTGTTTTCCATCGGAGATATCTATCGACCAAAGATCGGACGTTTCGCTTACCGACCCGTAAAGGATTTTCGATCCATCACTCGAAACATCCTGTACAAAAAAGTCGAGGTTGCCGTTGGACAACTGTACAGGTGCGTTGTATCCGAGACCTGACCTGAAAACCTGATACGCGCCGTCAACTGAATTGCTGTAGATCACGGACTTTCCGTCCGGATCCCAAGCGACCTGGTCGATCTGTTCATTTGACGACGCGATCTCTTTCGCAGTTTCGGCGTTCAGGGCTTTCACATAGATCTTCCACAATCCGTTTTCACGGATCGAATAAGCGATCGACGCCTCATCGGCCGACAACTCGATCGTTCTCGGCTTTAAGCCGGCCGATTCAAACGCGGTAAGGCGCGACCTTTCGCCGGTATTTTCGTCCACCGCAAACAGTTCACTGCCGTCCTGAAAATAGATCTTCTTCGCTTTGGACCAAAATACGGGACGCGCTTGGGGGCTGACACGGCTTGCGATCTGGATTTGCTCGCCTCCCGCGAACGAGGCTCGCCAAATCCCACTGCTACCGTTGCGGCTGGAAAAAAATGCGATCTCCTGGTTGTTCGGCGACCAGACCGGATATTGATTGTAAAAACCGTTCCGAGTGACCTGGATCGGATCGCCCCCGATTACGGGCTTCGCCCAGATCTCAGTCGCTCCTGACTTTGTCGCGGCGAAGGCTATCATCCTTGAATCAGGCGAAAACGATGCGGCCGCGACCAACTCGCCCGTCGACGCACTCCAATTCGTGATCGGTACCATTCGCATCGAACCAACGGTTGTAGGTGCTGCCTGCCAAACGCCTCTCGATGAAATCCACCATGTGATCGAAGCGGCTACCGGAACCAAAAGGACCATCAAAAGAGTCAAATTTCTCCTTGCGGGACTTTTGTGAAAGATCGATTGCCTGGTGTTATCGTTCGTCGAGCGAACTTGCGAACCTTTGGTCTCGCGCCCGTCAAACGGAAGATCGGCAACCTCTCTTTGGAGATCTTTCAGGTCAGACAAAAGATGTTCCGCCGATGCGTATCGCTCTTCTTTGTTCTTCCGAAGCGATTTGTCGATGATTCGGACAAGAGACTGCGGCGGACCGTCAATGAAATCTGTGAGTGGCATCGGTTCCTTTCCGACAACGGCCGTTATAATGTCGACCATCGTATTTCCCGGAAATGGCTGCCTACCAGTTACCATTTCGAACAAGACGATGCCAAAACTGAAAATGTCACTTCGTCCATCAAGCTCCTTTCCGCGAGCTTGTTCCGGCGACATGTACTGAGGTGTACCTAGAATCAATCCCGGCGAGGTAGCGACGCCTGCGAGCGTACGAGCTTCCAGTCCGGCTGAATCGAAAAGTACCCCGCCGGTTTCTTTCGCAAGTCCAAAATCCAGAACCTTTACACTGCCATCGCGTCGAAGCATTACGTTCTCCGGCTTGATATCTCGGTGAACGATCCCGGCATTATGGGATGCAACAAGCGCGGACGCTATCTGGCTGGCGATCGAGATCGCTTCTGAAAGCGGAATTTTTCCGGCGGCGATCAGTGAGGCGACAGTTTTTCCTTCGACAAATTCGCTGACAATGTACTGTACGCCTTCAGTCTCTCCAATATCGTGGATGATGAGAATATTAGGGTGGTTAAGCGCAGACGCGGCGCGTGCTTCCTGATTAAACCGCCGCATGCGGTCAGGATCACGTCGAAATTCGCTGTTCAGAAATTTGATCGCGACATTTCGGCCAAGCCGTTCGTCGGCAGCAAGGAACACTTCCGACATTCCTCCACGCCCGATCATTTTGATAAGCCTGTAGTGACCCGGAAGGGCCTTTTCGTAATCGTTTGCGAGGATCTCGGTCTTGTTGCCGCCTCCGGTGTCGCGCACCATCGAGTCGTTCGTAACATGCGGCGTGCCGTCCTCGAGCGTTTCACGGTCCAATCCAGCGGTATGGTCCTCCGGCGAGATGCCTATAGCGACATCTTCAATACGCGACGTGCGTTTGTCCGGTAGCTGACTCATATTCCTGTCTGTCGGGTAACAGCGGAATTATGCCACGGAAATCCAATTTTTCGAACAATTTTTCTAAAAGCAGGTATTAGACGGATCCTACTCTCTTAAAGCTCACCAGTTGTTCGCCTTTTTATGGGCTCGAACAATTCATTGGTAGAATTCCAGGCTCCGGGGTCTGCAGGGCGAAAGTAATCTCCGGAAGGAAGAGCTCCGCCCGAACCCGGAACCGAACCCGTATTTGGAGGGTTGAATCTAGCGCATCGCCGATTCTCGAAAAGGGCGTACGCAACGCGAAGCGCGCTTGCAATGAATGCCATCCACATCAGGATCCATGCGACCATCTCTGCCGGCGTGGTGCTTTGCGCGCTCTCCACCGGGCGATTTTCGGGTGGGTAGATGACCGAAACGTACATCCAAACCGGGATGAGCATCAGCCCGAACGCGAAGAGCGAAATGCTTTGCCTGACGGCTTTTGGCGAGATCTTTCTTATTGGCCGGCCGTTGAACTTTTCACCGCTTTCGACAAACTCGCTCAAGCCAAACAGGTCAAGTCCGCATCGTTTGCAGAATTGCGTAGCGTCTTTCGTTTTCGGCTCGGAACAATTCGGACAAAACATAAAAACCTATCCTCGCTCTTAATCCAAACGTTCTTGGCCTTCAAAAGTTCGCCTCAATTTCAGATAGGTCGGTATTGGCTTGTTTAAACTAACGAACGGATCCAGCCGCCATCGACCGCGATCGAACTGCCGGTGATATAACTGGCGCGCTCCGAAACCAAAAAAGCGGCGAGTGCGGCAAATTCTTTCGGCGTTCCGAGCCGCTTCATTGGTATTTCGGCTTCCCACCTCGAACGAATCGATGCCGCGTCAACGCGTTCTCGCTCCGCAAGCGTTTGCGCGAGCTCTTCGACACGTTCGGTAGCAGTGTAACCAGGCATGATGTTGTTCACCGTTACGCCAAATTCGGCGACCTCATTCGACAAGCTTTTCGCGAAACCGGTAACCGCAGCCCGAATGCTGTTCGAAAGCATTAGGTTTTCGATCGGCTGTTTGGCTGCAATCGATGTGATATTCAGTATTCTTCCCCAGCGGCGTTCTTTCATTCCGGGCAGCACAAGGCGCGTCAGATCGAGAACACTCGTAAGTAGCCCACGCGTCGCATCGTCCCAGTTTTCGCGGGTTAGCTTTTCGAATTTCCCCGTCGGCGGACCACCGCTGTTCGTGACCAAAATGTCGATCCGACCAAAATGCCGTATTCCTTCATTAACAATTCGTTCGATGTCTGCCGTAACGGATAGATCGCCGACAACTCCAATGACCCCGGCTCCCGTTTGCTCGCGGATAGATTCGCATGTCGCTTTCAACGCCTCTTCGCCCCGCGCGCACAGTACCAGCGACGAGCCTTCCGCCGCCAACTCTTCCGCGACCGCACGCCCGAGTCCCTGGCTCGCAGCAGCAACGAGCGCCACCTTTCCTTTGAGTCCGAGGTCCATACGATCTATCTACTTCCTCAAATAGTCATCCGTCTTATCCAGCCAGTCCTGCCTCGGCGGGCTGAAGATATCGACATCAAGCGTGTCTTCCAGTGCCTCGGCTTTGTGCGGAACATTTGACGGGATCACCAGCACTTCGCCTGCGCGGACGGTTAACTCCTCCTCGCCGTCCTCCCCGATCCAGAAATGTAATGCTCCTTCCAGGATATAGGTAAGCTGCTCGTTGTCGTGCGAATGCTTCGGTACAATGCAGCCCTTTTCCAAATACACGTGAGCCAGCATCATCCGGTCGGCCGTGATCAATCGCCGCTCAAGTGACTCCGTCACACGTTCCCTCGGCATGTCTTCCCAACGGTAATGCTTCGTTTTCGTTTGCGTCATATTTTTTTTGAATTGATTATCCAAATATCGACGCACCAAAGCTAGCCACGGTTCAATATCCCGACTAGCGGAATCGCCTTGGTTTTCCAAAAACTCGCGCTTCAACCTAACAAATTGCTTTTAACCCCAGTTCCTGCTGGAGCTGCGCGTGTCAGAGCCGACCGCTTCGAAAGTTGACCTTTATTAATTTTTTATTCTTGGTGAGGTCTGGGTTTCTTACAGGTGGGAAATAGACAGTTACTATTATGCGCAGACAATCGGATCCCAATTGCCGATCCGCGGAGTTAAATTAATACTTCGCCTGCAAGCGCACTTTCAACGGCGGGA